>CAYVAP010000020.1:0-8523 GCA_964449365.1 uncultured Bacteroidia bacterium | reverse complement strand
CTCCACGACCATGCTGTCGTCCTTTTTTCGCCGGGGTGCTTATCCGAAAAAAGGACGACAGCATGGTCGTGGAGCGGGCCAGTCAGATCAGTCACTACATCGTGGATGGAGAGAAAATGACCGTAGAGGAGTATCAGGCGCTCAACCTGAAAGAGGAAGACATTGCCGAAACCATTTTTCTGTACCCCAAAGAAGAAGTCTCGGTTGGTAAGAGCCGCTTCAGCACAGGGGGCATCGTGGAGGTAGTCACCAAAGCAGGCCAAGCATCCGGCGTTCGTTCCTCTATCACGGCCAACCAAGCTTCAGACCCAGACCTGCTCAACCTGGAGAATCTGCGAGAGGTCGATCACATCGTGGTGGATGAGAAGCCCATAAGCGTGGCCGAGTTTCAGGCCTTGGACCTGCGACCAGCCGACATCGCCCGGGTAGAGGTGCGTAAAGTAGCCGACGACGAGGATGGCCACGCAATCGACGTGATCGAGGTTACCACCCAAGCTTATCTAGCGCAACTGCAACAGTCGGCAGAAGACAGCTACTTTGGCCTCAAAGCCCTCCCCAACCCCACCGAGGGCAGCTTTAGCATCGAGGTGATCACCAGCGCTGAGAGTCGCTTGCAAGTGCAGGTCTTCGACGCCCAGGGACGCTTCATCACCACCCTACTCGACGAGTCGCGCCGCGCCGGGACGCATCGCCTCACTTGGGATACCAATGATCTCGCGCCGGGCACCTACCTGATCTATGCCCAGACCGAGCAGCATCGCGGCTATCAGCGGGTGCTGCTGCGATAAATCGGTAGTTGAAGCGTTCAGAGTGCGTGGCATAGAATTAGCCCCCCTCCCAAGCGTTTTGAATGCTCAGGAGGGGGCTCTTTAGACTGCTGCGTCTAAAGAGCCTACCATTGGCCCTACGTCGCTCAGGCAACTCACCTATGTGGAAGGATAATGGGGAGCTTCGGCACGAGCCAACCTCCCCATATTGGCTCACTTAGTGGCCGCGCCAAGCGGACAGGTTTGCTTTCAACTCTCAACTCCGAACCACGAAACTAATGATGCTCAGACGCTTTCTAGCTCCTGCTCGCGGCGGCGCTTGCGCGCGGCGAAGTACCAGATGCTTCCCACGATCAAGGGTAAAAGTACTGGCAGCGCCAGCAAGTACAGCACCCCGGTGTTGATTTTGTTGCCAAACAACAGGGTGCCGTCTTCGCCCTCAGTCGCGGCCGCAGCCTTGCACTGCGAGCATTGCGCCAGCAGATTCTGCCCACTCAACCAGAGCAAGAGCAGAAAAGATAGCAGATATTTTATTCTCGTCAGCATTTGTTAAATCGTTATTACCCCCACTCTCCCCCACAGATCCCTCTACTGATCACTGTTCACTGATCACTGCCCATTGACCACTGTTCACTGCTCATTGTTCATTGTTCACTGCTCATTGACCACTGTTCACTGATCACTGTCCTAGTAACAAGGCGAATTGAAAATCACCACCATCACCCCCGTCACCGACACGTAGAGCCACAGCGGAAAGGTAATGCGAGCCAGCTTTTTGTGGCGATCGTAGGTCTCATTGAGGGCTCTGTAGATAGAGAACGAGGCCAATGGGATGATCGTTACAGAGAGTACGATGTGGGTAATCAGCACGGTGTAGTACACCACCGAAGAGACCAAATTGCCTTCGCAGTAAGGCACGTGCCCCACCACGATGTGATAGGTAACGTAGGTTACCAAAAACAGAGCCGAGAGGATGAAGGCCGAGACCATCATGCGTTGGTGGGCTTTGCGCTGCCCTCGCTTGATGAAGATGATCCCCATCACCAGACAAATCGACACCAGGCTGTTGATAGTGGCATTGACAAAGGGCAGATTACGCGCCATATCCACCAGTGAAGGGTTGAAGGTCGGCAGGACCTCCTCCATCTTGGGGTTGAGCAATACCCCTACCACTATCGGCACGACCAGCGATACGGCCCAAATCCAGGGCACGTATTTCTTATCTTCGAGTTTTCCTTGGATTTCTGCCATGGATTCAATTCTAATGGGAGATTTGTGATTCGTAGTCGCCCACTATTGCAGCCACCATGAATATCGAATGACAAATTCCGAATTACTGCTGCCTCATCCGCGCGATCTCCTCGGGATAGTCCAGCCGGAGCAGCGCGATAAGATCTTCCTGAATGTTGCGCTCTTCTTGTAGGTCAGTGGCGACGTAAATCTTCCGAATGCGGCCTTCCATGTCGATCAGGGCGACCTGCTGCGCGGTGAAGGGCTCGAAGCCAGGCTGTTTGCCTCCAAATTCGGTCAGGCCAAAGGCTTGAGCCGCGACCCGCAAAACCTCAGCTTGACTGCCATGGAGCAGCCACCATTGATCAGGATCGGCGTCGATTTCACTGCGAAAAGCTTGCACGGCGGCTAGCGAGTCACCAGTATTGACCGAGACGAAGAGGAAGGGTGGATCCATTTCCCAGTCGACGTTGTCATAACTACGCTGTAGGTTACCCATCAGCACAGTAGTCTTGAGGTCGGCGTCGTCGTCGACCGCGAAGAAGCTCATCAGGGTAATGTGCCCGCGCAGGTCGGCATCGGTGATGCTGTCGCCGTTGGCGCGTAGCATAGAAAAAGCGGGGAGAGTAGTGTATACCGTATCCCCGCCAGAAATGTCGTATTGATAAGGAACACGCTCAAACTCTTGCTCCGCTCCCAGGTACAACAAGAAAAACAGTCCGATGGGAATGAGCAGAGCCATCAACAGGATGGGGCGTGTCCACTTACTTTTTTGCGCTTCTACCATGCAATTATGCGAGGGTTTCGGTGATTTCCTCGCTATAACTCTCCGGTGCTGAGGTTTGTTTGCCCCAATAATCCCCTTCCATGATCAAGCCGATGATCAGCCAGATGACGAAGAGAAAAGGCACCAAAATGGTGAACGCCATGCGCTTGACTTCATGCTTGAGGTGCATAAATTCCGCAACGATATAAAACGCTTTGAAGATGGTCAGCACAATGAAGGTAACCACCACGATCATCTGTGAGGCCTCCTCGCTGATGCCAAACCAACCTGGATAAAGGTGCTTGGTAAAGGCAATCAAAAATTCGAAAGCGGTCAGGCCAAAAAGGATCCAAAAAGTGCGGATGATCGATTTTCTTGCTTCGCTGCCGTCTGCTGTTGCCATAACACGAGAGTTAAAAGTGAAAAAATGGTGGTTGAAAGTGAGTCCTGACTTTTCACTAGTGCATATGATTCGAAATTCGTGATCAGGAATTCGTAATTGAAGGTGCTTCTGGTCAACGTTTTATGCGATTTCCAAATGGTTCATTCGGACTACTGGACATGAGCCTTTGGCGCGTTCGTTTTTTGGACAAGATTAACAAGATGGCTTTCAGGTGCTTATGATTCTGTGAATCTTGAGATTCTGTCTGAATGGATTGATGGATGTCCAGTAGTATGTGATCAATTACTTTATTCCGAAGGCACTAGTGCTTTTCGACCAAAATAACCTACCATTTAGCCGAATCCTAACGAGCTGTCTATCGGCGATCCTAACCACGAACTCCGAACTCGTTCCACTAGGAACCCACCTATATGAACGGTCAGGGGTATAAAGGAATAAGGGTATAAGGTGGTCAGGCACAGCGTTTACCTACCGTTCATATTGGTTCACTCAGTGGCCGCGCCCAGCGGCTATCTTTACTTTCAACCTTTACGTGATCAGATAAGGTAGAAGAAGGTAAACACGAATACCCAGACTAAGTCTACAAAGTGCCAGTAAAGGCCGATTTTTTCCGTCATCTCATAGTGGCCACGGCGCTCGTAAGTGCCCTTTTTCACGTTGATGAGCAATATAACGAGCAAGATCACGCCTGAGAATACGTGGGTACCGTGAAAGCCGGTAACGAAGAAAAACAAACCCGCAAAGTCAGCAGGTCCATACTGATTGGCTCTGAGGCTAGCCCCTCCCTCCGTTACGGTCGCAAAAGCTAGCAATTTATCTGTCTTGTTGGGATCTTCGATCTGATAGCCGCTTTCCAGGCGTATGGCTCGCAGGCTTCCGTCACCCGAAAACACCTTGTAAGCCTTGACACTCAAGTTCTTCTCGAGATTGGGGATCTTGAGCTCTTCGGCCTCTTCGCGGTCCAGCACGTAGGTACCCGCGTGGGTGTGGCTGGCCTGATCGAGGATGGCCGAGATCATAGCCGCCTGGGTGATGGTCTCTCCGTTGCGCAAGTGTAGGGCCTCGATAGGGCCATCGTGGCCGCCGCTGTGTCCATCGTCATGCGCACCATGATCGCCCGCTGGGGTCAGCTCGACCACCGAGAGATCAGCGATGCCAGGGGCCTTGAATGCTTCCAATTGCTGCGAAGATACCATGATACCACCATCAGGGGTGCCCGCAATGAAATGGTACCATTCATACGCCTGGCACCCCAAGAAAGCTGCGCCACCCACAATAGTCCAGAACACCCACTTGTACACTTCTTCCTTGGACTTGCGGTGCCCCGCTTCTACCGCCAATACCATGGCCACGCTAGAGAGAATCAGGATAAAGGTCATCAGACCGACAAACACCAGCGGAGCCTCAATATGAAACACCTCGTATAAAACCGGGGTGTGGGTGAACACGTCCTCAGGATCGGCCCAAGCGAATCCATTGGAAACCGCTCTCACCCTTAGCGCACCATAGGCCACTAGCAAGGCCGAGAAGGTAAAAGCATCCGATACCAGGAAAAACCACATCATCAGCTTGCCATAGCTCGCCTGAAACATCGGTCGTTCTCCCTCGACCAGCGCTCTCTTATCTACTGTTGTTTCTGCCATGAGAATCTTATCTGGAGGGTTGGGATATGATGCGAAATTAATATATGTCTAGCTCACGGCCAATCAATTCTGGGTGTATTTCAAGAAGATAAACAGGTACACCCACAAAAGACCCAGGAAGTGCCAGAAAATCGCAGCCATGTCAAATACCAGGCTACGACGAGCGGGATCGCGAAACTGCTGAAGAGCAGTTTGCAACAAGACAATCAATACTGCGATCAATGCCGATACGATGTGGAGCCCGTGTAGGCCAGTGACCACGTAAAAGTAGGAGATCGAGTCGTCCATGCGGTTTTGATCGACGAAAGGCAGGCCACTCGTCGTCAACTCTTGGAAGGCATCCCATTGGCCCACCAAGAAGATACATCCCAGCACGAAGGTCATGCCCAGGCTGATCAGAGCCTTATTGGACTCTCCGCGCTTCACCAACCAAACGGAAATTTGCATGGCAACACTGCTCACCAGCATGACCCCGAGGTTGTACCACAAGATGCTAGGCAGGTCAAAAAGGATCAACTGATCAGCAGGAACGGCCCCACGCGACACGATGTACGCACTAGTAAGCCCTCCGAAGATCATGATCACCGAGAGGATAAACAGCCACAAGGCAAACTTCTGCGGATGGATGATGTAGTTCTGCTTATCCATGCTGAGAGAGTAGGAAGCCATATGCATTAATGGTTGAAGGAATGAAAGGTGGTTAGTCCGAAGGGAGACCCTAAAAGGCGACTCTCTCTATCCGTCAACCAACCAGAAAGATCACCTGAATCACAGGCAAATACAAAAAGGAAGCAAACATCAGCCGCTTGGCATGTTTCATATCGAGGCTGCGCTGCAAAGCAATCGCCGGTACCGCGAAAAATAAACCGGAAAGCGCCAGTCCCAGCGCGGCCCAGCCATTGACCATTCCGGCACTCCAAGGGAATAATGCCAAAGGCACCATACTCAGGGTATACAGTAGGATCAAGGATGCGCTGTACTTGGATTGCCCCGATGCTGAGGGGAGCATTTTGAAGCCCGCCCGCTGATAATCTTCGTCGAGCCGCCAGGCGATAGCCCAGAAGTGCGGAAACTGCCAAAAAAATTGAAAAGCAAAGAGAATCATGCCTAGGCTGTCGATGCTGCCGGTAAAGGCTACGTAGCCGATCAGCGGCGGAAGCCCTCCCGGAATCGCTCCAACGAACACTGCGAAGGGCGAAATCCGCTTCAAAGGCGTGTACACGAAGGCGTAAGAGAGCAACCCAATAATGCCCAACAGGGCGGCGGGCAGATTGAAACGTGCTCCCAATAGTGTGATGCCCATCACAGCCACCAGCAGCGCATAAACCACGGCTTCCGTGTCGCTCAGTTGACCCAATGGCATAGGCCGCTGCGCGGTGCGCTTCATCAGCTTATCGTAGTCTTTCTCAAAGACCTGATTGAGCACATTGCTCGCGCCCGTGACCAAGAGTCCTCCCAGCCCGATCCATAACAGAGACCAGCCGGTAGCCGAGGTACCCGCCGCCATGGCGTAACCAAACACCGCAGAGAGTGCCACTAGCAAGGACAGCCTTAGCTTGAGCAGCCGGAGGTAAGCGTCGGCCTTATTTCGTATCAGCCCCAGGGGACTGCTATTTGCAATTTCTTTCGTCATCATAGATGCCAAACTTGGTAGGCAGCAAAGAAAGTGATTTGGGCATCTCTGTCGAGCAAATCCTCTCCTAGCCTAGCTATATGTATATTCGATTAGGTGGTAAAGGTCCGATGCGACGCAGGTTGCGAAGCCATCGGTTGGGATAGGGTCGAGCTCGATGCACGGCGAATGAGCCATAGGCTTGCCGCCAAGGCAAAAGTACTACCGAAGAGCAGAGTGGCCAGCAACAAATGCGATGGCTGCATCCAAGCTGGTATGCCTAGGTGATGCATGCCCAGTCCCAACAAGATTTCCCCTACCAGTACCAATAGCACACTCAAGTACAATCCGCGTACCAATCGCAAACGATTGAAGATCGCCCGTAGTGAGCGCCCCCAACCAATCACCGCGATTACGACGGAGTAGTAAGATACCTGATGGATCTGATAAACAGTGCCCAGTTGATCAAGCCAACTTTCGCGCCCCGCCTCTCCACTTGCCTTGGCTATCTCATCCACCGCCTCTCGCACCTGAGTGCCCAGCACGATTTGTACCAAGACCAAGCCTACCGCAGCCCCTCCCCAATAGATCATCGAGGGCTCGATCTGAACTATTTGGCTCAGCCGAGGCCAAGCGTCCCGGTAAGAGGCCAGCAAGGCCGACACGAAAAGAGCCAGCACCGTCAGCGCCAACATCATGTGCAGAGTCACCATGCCCCCCGCCAGATGGGTACGCACCACGTAGGCCCCTACGCCCGCCACGACCAATACCCCGACCAAGCCTCCTAGGCTAAACCAGAAGCTTGGCGCGATACGCTTGCGTAGTGGCCAGGCCGCCAACACCGTCGCTACCGAGAACAACCCAATGAGCACCCCAATCAGGCGGTTCACATACTCGACCCAGGTCTTGAAGGCGTCAAAGTCAGCAATCTCTCGCCCTGCCACGGCAAAACGAGTTTTGTAATCCGCTGGAAGCTCAGATACCTCCGTCGGCGGCACCCACTGCCCAAAACACTTGGGCCAGTCAGGGCATCCCATGCCAGATCCGGTCATGCGCACCAGCGCTCCGACCAGAATCAAGAGAACAACGGCACCGATCGTAGTACCTGCGACTATTCGAAATCGCCCTACAATCCGTACCGTTGCTCGATCTATGTTACCTGAGAGTTGATTCAAGTGCTATTTCTTCTCTGCCGTTTGCTCTTCGGGATTCTCGACCTTCACAGGCTCGGTTTTGTGTGGTGTCGTAGCGGGACGCGGGAACCCCTCTTCGTATTCTACCTCTTCTTCAGGAATGTGCTGAGGCAGATAATCTTTCTTCACGCCAGGCTTGCTATAATCGTAAGGCCAGCGATATACGCGGGGGATCTCACCAGGCCAGTTGCCGTGGCCAGGATTGACAGGCGTAGTCCACTCCAGGGTATTGGATTCCCAGGGGTTTTCGGTGGCTTTTTTGCCCCAAAAGATGCTCCCAAAGAAGTTGTACAAGAAGATAAACTGTGCACCAGCCCCCAAGATGGCCGAGATGGTGATGAATACGTTCAGGTCGGCAAAGCCAGACATAAAGTCAAAGGCGGTGAACTGGTAATAGTGGCGAGCCACCCCACCGAGTCCCATGAAGTGCATGGGAAAGAACACGCAATACAGTGAGATGAAAGTCAGCCAAAAGTGGATATAGCCCAGGCGCTTGTTCATCATGCGCCCAAACATCTTAGGAAACCACTGGTAAACGCCAGCAAAGAAGCCAAAAGCAGACGCACTACCCATCACCAAGTGAAAGTGAGCCGTTACGAAGTAAGTATCGTGCAGCGGAATATCCAGAGCGGCATTGCCCAGGAAGATTCCGGTGATACCCCCGGTGATGAAAAACGATACCAGTCCAATCGCAAACAACATGGGCGTCGTAAAGCGGATATTACCTTTCCACAGCGTGGTGATGTAATTAAAAGCTTTGATAGCCGACGGAACCGCAATCACCAGGGTAAAGAGCATGAATACCGTGCCGAGGAAGGGGTTCATGCCCGTCACAAACATGTGGTGAGCCCACACGATGAAGGAAAGGAATGCGATGCCAATCATCGAACCAATCATGGCCTTGTAACC
>CAYVAP010000019.1:12737-17825 GCA_964449365.1 uncultured Bacteroidia bacterium | reverse complement strand
GTAGCCGCAGCGCGGCGACACCGATGGTAGCCGCGTAGCGGCGGCACTTGCTCATTCCCCTCTCAACTCAACAACCATCCGTTAATCATAAAATTCAAACAGATACTGTTCGTCGTATTCTACCTCAAATTTCTTGAGAAAATCTAGGTACTCCTCTCGAAACGACCGCTTCTGATGATGCTGCTCTTGCTGGTTTACGTACCGGATGACGGCGTCCAAGTGAGAACGACTGTAGGAAAAAGCCCCAAAGCCTCTTTGCCACGCAAAATCATAGGGCATCCAAGGTTGCTTCTTGATGAACTTGGTTGCGGCCGTTTTCACTTCTTGGGCCAAATCGGAGATGCTCTGGGCAGGGTGCAAGCCCACACACATATGTGTATGATCGGGCATACAATGAACAGCCAGCAGCTTATGCTTGCGGTTTTGAACCACGCCCGTGATGTAGCGATGAACCTCCTCTTTCTGTGCTTTGGGGATCATGGGTTGCCGTCCTTGTACGGCGAAAATCAATTGGATGTAGAGCTGGGTGTAGGTATTGGCCATGATAAGTTGAGGGGTAGGATGTCGTGGGAAAACGTCCCTAGAAAAGTAAAAAAAATCACCTAGTCTGCAAATGTGCGCTCCAAGCCGTATCTTTGCACAAAGCCCTAAGCGCCATGCCGTTTACCCCTCAACGCCTGACCCAGCAGCTTGGCGTCAGCTTCCGAGCCAGCCACCTACTCGACAACGACCGCTACCTCCTGACCGAGCTACCGCAATTGCTCGGGATGCTGCCACACATCATCGAAACAGCACAAAACGCGGGGGCGAGCACCACCCAAGCGCCACAGCATGGATAGCAAGCCTACGTCTGATAATCACCCTTTGCCCGAAAAGGTAAGGTTGATGAGAACTCTCATGTCTCTACGAACTGAGCTATACCACCTGAAGGGCATCATGCAGGGCTTCTCCCAAGAGGCCTCAGGCGAGCTTCCCGCTTTTACTCAGCTTGAGAAAGTGATCTTTTTCCAAAACCTAAGTAACGCTCAAAAAATAAGTTGGCCTTCTTCGCTTGATCTCTCGTCCCATCTCTGCGTCAGAAAACCTTCACCTGGCCCGCCAGGCTCAGATTTTCTTCCTTGATCTGAAACGAGATCTCTAACCGAATTAGGGAAGTTATTTTTCTCACGTTACTAAGCGAGAGGATGTTCCAACTTGCTCAGCTCTGCCAGCAAGAGCTTGACCTCATTCGATCACAAGAAGACGCAGATTCGCCCTCGCCCTAAGACCCGGATTCCACTCCGCTCCCCCAAACAACCCCCTCCCCCCTCCGGTTAGCATCGGCATGAAAATCGCTGCTTCTCCCCAAGCCAAGCTCGATGAGGCCCTCCGCCGCCTCGAAGCCACCCACGGGCGACAAACCCGCTATTCCAGCAAGGCCCCCATGGAGCAACTGATCTCCACCATCCTCTCGCAGCGCACCACCTACGCCGACGAGCGGGCCGCCTTTGAGCGCATGTGGCGCACTTTTGGCAGTTGGGAGTCCATCGCTGCGGCCCCCGTAGAGCAGTTGACCGAGGCCATTTCGCCCAGCAATTATCCTGAAGTGAAAGCCCCGCGCATCCAAGCCGTGATCGAGCAGATCCGCGCTGAGCGCGGCGAGATTGACGTGGCCTTTTTGCAGGAATGGGAACCTCAGGCTGCCATGGACTGGCTGATGCGCCTGCCGGGGGTGGGCTTCAAGACCGCCACCTTTTTGCTGTTGTTTGTCTTTCGGCAACCCGTGCTGCCGGTCGATACCCACGTGCACCGCGTGTCGCAGCGCCTAGGCATCCTCGGCCCCAAGATGAGCAAGGACAAGGCACATACCTTCCTCCCTACCCTGCTGCCTCGCACGGCCGACGACCTGCTCAATTTTCACAAGCTCTTCTTCAAGCACGGCCAGCAAGTCTGCCGCTGGAACAAGCCCGCCTGTGGCCGCTGCGAATTGCAGGACCTGTGCGAGGCCTTCGCGCGGGGGGATGTGAGCTACCGGGGGTGATTTCTCTTTGGTTGCTCGCGGGGGTTTCTCGCGGAGGCGCTAAGACGCGGGGGCCTCGCGGTGAGTAGCTCGCAGCGGGAAAAGAAAGACGCAGAGAACACATTCACCGCGCTTTCTCCGCGGCTCCGCGTGAATCTCTTTGGTGGCTCGCGGGGGTTTCTCGCGGGGACGCAAAGACGCGGGGGCCTCGCGGTGAGTGGCTCGCGGAGGAAAAAAAAGACGCAGAGAACACATTCACCGCGTTTTCTCCGCGACTCCGCGCCACTGCGTGAATCTCTTTGGTTGCTCGCGGGGGGGAAAATCGTTGCGAGATCTCTGCGTGAATGTCATTATCGCCTCAAAAACGGCGGCTTTACCACGATAGCCTTGATCGGCTTATTCCGGATGATCACCTCGATTTCGGTGCCAACGTCGCTGTGTCCCTTGGGCACGTAGCCCATGCCGATGCCGATGCCCCGCACCGGACTCATGGTACCGGAGGTTACCTCGCCGATCACGTCGCCGTCTTTGGCTAGGCTGTAGCCGCTACGCGGAATACCGCGCTCAACCATTTCAAAGGTCACCAGCTTGCGGGTCAGGCCTTCCTCTTTCTGCTGTCGCAGCCAGTCCGAGCCGTTGAAGTCGCCCTTTTTGAGCTTGGTGATCCAGCCCAGGCCCGCCTCCAGTGGCGAGGTGCCGTCGTTGATGTCGTTGCCATAGAGCATGTAGCCCATCTCCAGGCGCAGGGTGTCGCGCGCGCCCAAGCCGCAGGGCTGAATGCCAAATTCTTCGCCCGCCGCCATGATGTCGTGCCACATGCGCTCGGCGTACTCGTTGTAGACGAAGACCTCGAAGGTACGCTCGCCGGTGTAGCCAGTGGTGGCGATGAGGGATTTTTCGGCGCCGTTGAAGGTGCCCTTCCAGCATTCGTAGGTGCCAAAGGCGCTTATGTCCAGGCCCTCAGGGGCCAGCTTTTGTAGGGTGGCGTCGGCCTTGGGGCCAGCCACCGCGATGAGGGAAGTCTGATCGGAAATGTCGATCATCTCTGCGCCGATGCCCTCGTTGCTGGCGCTGATCCAGTCCCAGTCTTTTTGGATGTTGGCGGCATTGGCCACGATCATGTACTGGTCGTCGCGGATGTGATAAACGATCATGTCATCGACGATGCCACCCTCGAAGTTGGGCATGCAGCCATACTGGGCTTTGCCGGGGTAGAGCTTACTGGCGTCGTTGGAGGAGATTTTCTGGATCAACGCCAGGGCTTGAGGGCCCCGGATGATGAATTCGCCCATATGCGAGACGTCGAAAACGCCCACGCCCTCACGGACGATCATGTGCTCCTGCTTGTCGCCGGTGTAGCGCACGGGCATGTCATAGCCAGCGAAAGGGATAAGCTTTGCGCCAAGCTGCTCATGGAGAGAGTATAAGGTAGTGCGTTGATTCATGTGATTGATTCGAAATTGGACATTCGAAATTCGGAAAGCAAGAAATGGGCTTTAAAGCTACGGGGAAAGGGGCGCAGAAGCAAAAAACGAAGATTGGTCCATAGGGACTCACTCCCCCTCAGTCGCGAGGTCATCAGGTGCATCCCCTTGCTCGATGAGAATACTTGTCAGCCTCTCCTGCGCAGCGGGGGGTTCATATGAGGAAAATAAAATTAAACGAATTCCCAAACTAATCTGTATATTAAGTGTTCTTAAATTCATGTCGTTAGCTAGAGCCTAGCTGGCTTGTAGCTACCAGCCTTGCTTGGATATGAACTACTACTACTACCCGCTCGGGAAGCACTCGCTTCCCTTTTATCGCTTATTGGCTTTGATTGGCTGCTGGCTATGCCTATTCGTAGGGGTAGCACGAGCCCAAGGGCCGATTTCCGGCACCATCACCGACGATGACACCGGTCAACCTCTGGTAGGAGCCAGGGTCAGTCTGCTCGGTCAAAAAGCTGGCGGCATGACCGATGTCGAAGGGAACTTTCGCTTTCGCTCTCCGGTACCGCCCCCCTTCACCCTGGAAATAACCTATCTGGGCTACGATACGGTGCGCCAGGAGGTGGAAACCCTCCAAAAGAAGGTGGCCATTGCCTTGGCACCAGGCAGTGTCAATCTCAGTGAGGTAGAAATCGTGTCTTCGGCTCTGGTCGAACGGCAGCGGCAAGAGCCTCTGAGCGTGGAGTCGATGAGTATCAATGCCATCAAAGAGACGCCGTCGGTCAACTTTTACGATGGCTTGGGGGCGCTCAAGGGAGTAGACCTGATGTCGGCGAGCATTGGTTTCAAGGTGATCAATACGCGAGGATTCAATAGCTCGGCTCCAGTGCGGTCGCTACAGGTGATCGACGGGATCGATAATCAAGCGCCCGGGCTAAATTTTTCTTTGGGAAATTTTCTGGGGGCCTCTGAGCTGGATGTAGAGCAAGTGGACCTCATCGTTGGGGCAAGTTCGGCCTATTATGGTCCCAATGCCTTCAACGGCGTGATCAGCATGAAAACCAAAAGCCCCTTTGTCCATCAGGGGCTGTCGGCACTGGGCCGGGTAGGCGAGCGCAACCTAGCAGAAATTGGCCTGCGCTACGCCAAGGTGTTCAAAAACCGCCAGGGCGAGGCGCATTTGGCCTTCAAAATCAACGCTTATTACCTGCGGGTCGATGACTGGGAGGCCGACAATCTCGCCGAGGTTGATCAGGCAGATTCGCTGCGCGTGGGAGTAGATAATCCCGGCGGCTACGATGCAGTCAATCGCTATGGTGATGAAAACATCAACCCCGGGCCGCGCACCTACGACGACCTACAGGGCCTGATCGATTATCCGGGCCTAGGCACCATTCACCGCAGCGGCTTCGAAGAGGTAGATCTAGTGGATTATGATACCAGAAACCTCAAGCTGGCCGGGGCGGTTCATTGGCGCATTCGCCCCAAAGTGGAGGCCATCGTTTCTACCAACTTTGCGACTGGTACCACGGTTTTGCAGGGCGAAAACCGCTTTAGCCTGCGAGATATCCGCTTTTTGCAAAATCGCCTGGAGATTCGTCAGGAGGATCGCTTCTTTTTTCGGGTCTATCGCACTCAGGAGAATGCGGGCAACTCTTA
>CAYVAP010000019.1:11774-12727 GCA_964449365.1 uncultured Bacteroidia bacterium | reverse complement strand
CTTGAACGAGACCGACTGGACGGTGCAATATCGCCGGGCCTGGCGTCAAAACATCGTGCCCCGCATTCGGGAGATCGAGAGCTTTCCGCAGTTGGAACTGCTCCTGGATGACAATGGCAATGTGGTAGTGGATCCGGAGACGGGGCAGGTTACCCTCATATTCGATGAGGAGCAAGCACGCTCGATTTTGGCCGACTATTCCGATTCGCTGGCTATCTGGCATCAACAGGTTCGTGCGCAAGTAGAGCAAAACATTCCGCAGCCAGGCTCGGCGAGGTTCGACTCGGTCTTGAGCGATATCACCTCCCGGAGTATCTTGGATCGGGGTGGTACCCGCATTATCGACCGCTCTTCGCTCTACCACGCCCACGGCGAATACACCTGGGCGCCCAGTTGGGCCAAAATCGTCTTGGGTGCCAATGGACGCCTCTACACCCCTATCTCAGAGGGAACCCTCTTTGATGATCGCCCGCGCATCACTCCGATCGATACCCTGGAAAACCAGCAAATCATCTATGACACTACCGAGGTGCGCATCACCAACTGGGAAGCCGGGGCCTACCTGGGCATCGAGAAGAGATTTATCGATGATCGCCTCAAGTTCAACGCCACCCTTCGGATTGACAAAAACCAAAACTTCAGCTTTCTGGCCTCGCCGGCCGTTTCGGGAGTCTTTCTGCTCAATGAAACCGACGTGCTGCGGATGTCTTTTTCCTCTGCCATTCGCAACCCCACACTGAGCGATCAGTACCTCAATTTCAACGCGGGCCCAGCCATTTTATTGGGAAATCTAGATGGCTTTGATAGCCTGGTGACCACGGAGTCGTTTCAGGCTTTCAGCCAAAATGGCTTGGATCGCAGTCGCTTGGAGTATTTCGACCTCGACCCCATTCAGCCAGAGCAAGTGCGAACTGCGGAGATCGGCTACCGGGCCATGTGGTTCAAACGGCTCT
>CAYVAP010000019.1:3062-11764 GCA_964449365.1 uncultured Bacteroidia bacterium | reverse complement strand
AGCTTTTATCGCAACTTCATCGGCTACCAAGTCGGTATTCTGACGCAATTTGCGCCGGGCCTGGCCATACCTACCACCATCCAGCCCTATCGCCTGGCGGCCAATGCTGCTGATCGTGTAACGACCCAAGGGGTGGCGATTGGCTTGAACTACTACTTCAATAGTGGCCTGACTCTCAACGGCAACTATTCCTGGAATATCCTGAACACCCAAACGGATGATCCCATCATCCCGGCCTTCAACACCCCCGAGCACAAGTTCAACCTGGGCGTCTCTGGCCGAGACATGAACCTGGGGCCGGTGCATCATCTGGGCTTCAGCGTCAATTATAAATGGGTCGAGGGCTTTCTCTTTGAGGGATCGCCTCAGTTTACGGGCTTTGTGCCCACCTACGACCTCCTGGATGCGCAGGTCAATCGGTATTTTCCTAAGCTGAAGACCACCTTCAAGCTGGGGGCCTCCAACCTGCTTGACAACCGAGCCTTTCAGATCTACGGCGGCCCCAAGATTGGGCGCTTGTTTTATTTCTCCTTTCAGACAGAATTGAATCAGATGTAATCTCCGCACCGGGTCGGCTGAACTGCCGATCTCATCCTCATCGAGCGGATGCTTGGCGGGGAGATATCCGACCTATCACGAGTTACTGTTTTCCTTTACCTAACCTAATTACTTGGAATCATGCGAAATCTCGCCTTTCTGGCCCTCTACTTGGGCCTCAGCAGCCTGGTCTATGGACAATCTCGCTACCTCGATGAGGTCTTCAGTGAGGTGGCCGTCGCCTCAGACGTGCCCTATGCGGTAAACCTCAGTGTGCTTTCTGGGGCACCGCAGCCCGATACCCTCCTGATGGATGTGTACACGCCCGTGGGCGATACCGTCTCCAACCGACCCTTGGTGCTAATTTTCGGTACGGGCAACTTTTTGCCGCCCGTGATCAACGGTGGCCCGTTTGGAGACAAGCTCGACAGCGTCAACGTGGAGATGTGTACCCGCCTGGCCAAGCTAGGATACGTCGCGGTCTCGGCCAACTATCGCCTGGGCTGGAACCCCCTGCCTACGGCTACCGATGACGAGCGTCGCTCGACCTTGCTGCAAGCAGCATACCGCGGTATTCAGGATGCGCGTAGCTGTGTGCGGTTTTTCCGCAAAACCATCGCCGAAGATGGCGATCCCTATGGCTTGGACGGCGACCGGGTGGTGGTCGGTGGCATCGGAACGGGTGGCTACATCTCGCTGGGCTGTGCCTTTCTCGATCGCGAGAGCGAACTCTTGCTGCCAAAGTTCATCAGCTCTGTCAATGCCACGCCTTACGTGGTCCCTTCAGTCTTTGGCAACCTCGAAGGCACCGACAGCACCACCCTCAATCGGCCCAACCATCCCGGCTATAGCTCTGAGATCAGCCTGGCCTTCCAAATGGGCGGTGCCCTGGGAGATACCGCCTGGATCAATGGCGGCGAAGTGCCAGTGGTGTCTTTTCACAGCCCGCAGGATTCGTTTGCGCCCTATGGTGTCGGCAACGTAGTGGTACCCACCACAGGAGATATCGTGATCGGCGATGCCGCCGGGGGCTTCAAAGTCCAGGAAATGGTCAATGCCCTGGGCAATCAGGATGTTTTTGTCAGCGCCAACCTGAGCGATGACTTTACTCAGGCCGCCAACGCGATCAATGGCGGCAAGGAAGGGTTTTATCCCTACATCGTGCCTGGACCTGGGCCTGACATCCAGTGCGATCCCGACGGTGCGCCCACCCCGGGCGGCACCAACTCCGATCCCTGGGCTTGGTATAGCGAACCCTGGTTCATCGGCGCATGGAATGCCGTACAGAGCATGTCGCCTTTTTCTGGGACGGAAGCCAACTGTATCAATTTAGCGGGAACGCCCAACGATGCGGCTTTGGCTCGTACCTACATCGACACCACCATCGGCTATCTGGCCCCTCGTATGAATCTAGTGCTCAATGCTACCGTGGGCATCGCCGATGACGCACTGGGCCAGAGCCTGAAGGTATACCCCAATCCTGCTCAGCATCAGGTGGTGATTCAGTCGCCTGAGCAGCGCCTGCGCGCCGTCTCATTGATGGACCTATCGGGTCGCGTCCTTCAGCAGCAAGCAGTCAATGGCTATGAGCTGCGTCTTTCCCTGGAGCAGCAGGCCCCGGGCCTTTACCTCCTGCGCATCCAGGGCGAACATGGCACCGCAGTCAAAAAGCTACAGGTGAAGTAGCGAGTCAAGTCCTGCCTCAACCGCTTGGCAGCCTGTCCAGCTTTTGCGCCGAATCATCCGCCCCGATGGTTCGGCGCGGTGTTTCAGCGCCCCTTATCGACGACATCAGCAAGGCCGACACGACTAGACACGGGTATGGGGAATGAGGTATGAGCAGGCGCTATCAGGCAGGGCAGGGGCGGCGGCACAGGCCAGCCCCTCATATTGGGAGCATCATGCATAGAGGTTACTTAGCGTCTTGCCGTTCTCCGCAAGTATCTTGATCGGGGTGGCAGGTGAAACAGGTCACTGTACCAAGCCGTGTCGAATGGCGTAGCGGGTCAGATCGGTGTTGTTGCTCAGGTGCAGCTTCTTGAGGATGTTGTTGCGGTGGTTGGAGACGGTGTTTTTGCTGATGGATAGCTTCTGGGCGATCTCATCCTTTTTGCGCCCCTCGGCGAGCAGGCGCAGCACCTGAAACTCGCGATCGCTGAGCAGCAGGCTGGGGCTTAGCTCCTGACTTTCGGCGGGGGCGCTGTGCCCTTGGCTGTGAACCTGACCAGGCGGCATGTAGGTATGGCCGCGCACGGCCTCGCGCACAGCATTGATCAGCACTTCGGCGGGCCGCTCTTTGTTCAAAAAAGCAGATGCGCCCGCTCGCAGGTACCGACGGGCGTATTGCTCTTCGGGATACATGGAAAAAATGATGACTGGTAACTCAGGATAGCGAATGCGCAGATCCTTGAGGACATCGAGGGTATCACGCCCCGGCAAAGCCAGATCCAGAATCAGCAGATCGTAGTGGCTATGCCCCAATTGTTCCATCAGGTCGTGGGTGCTGCTGAGCTCCCCAGCCAGTTCTAGGTCGGGGGTGGCATCAAAAATGAGCTGGAGGCCCGTACGGACCACCGCGTGGTCATCGGCAATCAAGATGCGAATCATGAGCAGGACTTGATCATCAGGTTAGGGGTGATGACCTCAATAGCTATTGATGAAGAAAATTTATCGTTACCTGCATTTTATGAACAGGTTAAATCTTTGCGCTCGACGCCAACTGCTCAAAATGGAACCAACGCATAACCAACCACTTACTCATTACCTCGGATTATCTGCATGTAATTGGTACAAATGACTATTCCCTTCTATCAGCTCGGCTGGTAGATTGAGGTCAATAATTTATCCTAACCCTGTGGGATTGGATAAAAGTAAGCGCATTTCCTACCCATTATCTCAATTCTTATGCGACACATTTACCTTACTTTCTTTGTACTCATCATGAGCCTTAGTTTGGGCATCGCTCAAACTTCTGGTGCTGGTGTGCTCGTACGTACCATCCAGCAGACCGGCACCGATGGTGCAGGTACGCCCATCTCTACCGACGATGCCGAGCAAGAAAACGACGCGATGGATGCTCTCGACGATGACGATATCGACGCAGGTTGGGAAGGTGAGCCCGACGACCAAAACACCCTGACTTGTGGGCTGCGCTTTCGCGGCATTTTCATTCCGCAGGGAGCGACCATCGACTCTGCGTTTATCCAGGTCTGGTCTCATGAAGACAAATCTACCAGCGACGTAGCCGAGCTTACTATCGCGGGTGAAGCGGCTGATGATCCCGAAACCTACACCCTAAATGCCCTGATCACCGACCGCCCGCGCACCACCGCGCAGGTCGATTGGACCGTCGACGAAGTGTGGGGCCTCTGGACTCAGGAGCGCACCCCGGACATCTCCGACATCGTACAGGAGCTCGTCAATCGCCCCGGCTGGCAGAATGGCAACTCTATGGCTTTCATGTTTTTGGGAGAAGATCAAGGCCCCAGCGACGATGAAAACGCCCGTGAGTTTGAGTCTTTTGAAAACATCTCTGACCCTGAAGACGGCGGCGATGGCCAAAATTATCCCTCGCGCATTCCGCGCCTGGTGATCTACTCTAGCGCCATTACCAGCGTGAATGCACCGATCGTGGGCGAGCTATCGGTCTATCCCAACCCTGTCAAACATGGCAGCTTCACCGTGGAGCTGAAAAACGCCCTGCCCGCTGAGCTGCACCTCTACAACCAAAATGGCCAGGAGGTACGGGTATTAGACAACGCGGCTCAGGCCTCCGTTACCATCTCGACCGAAGGCCTGAGCAATGGCATTTACTCTTTGCAAATAGTGCAAGATCAGAAGCGCTACACCGAGCAGGTGAGTATCCAGCGCTAAAGGTATTTTTCCGGGCTGCCCGCGTACAGACCAAGGGTCGGTGCCGGGCAGCTTTTTCTGTCTTCAACTCCAGACTCCAGCCATCCGCACTCATGCCTCTTCGAATCTATCTTCTTGCTTTGCTTTGCCTAGGGCTGCCTCAAGCTCTTTGGGCTCAGGAATATCACTTCAGTGGTCAAGTGGTCGACGCCTTTTCGCGTGAGCCCCTGATGGGCGCTACCGTCAGTGTCGATGAAAGCCGCAAAGGGGCCAATACCGGCTTCGACGGCTTGTTTACCATCAAACATCTCCTCGAGCCCAGCGTTCGGCTCCGGATCTCCTACATCGGCTACGAGTCACAGGTATTGACGCTCGACCTGCGCCAAACGCCCAAGACGACCATTATTCCGCTCAAGCCCAGCGATATGGAGGTCGACGCGGTCGAGATTTCGGCCCAGGCCGAGGGGCAGGTAGCCGCCTTTTTGCAGCAAAAGCGCTCTATCACCATCAAAAATGTCCTCTCGGCAGATCAGATCCAGTCTTTTCCCGACCTGAATGCAGCTGAGGCTTTGCAGCGGGTGCCTGGCATCACCTTGCAGCGCGACCAGGGCGAAGGGCGCTACGTCCAATTGCGAGGCACCCCGCCGGAGCTCTCTACCTTCAACGTCAACGGGGAGCAGATCCCTTCGCCCGAGGGCGAGGTGCGCTACGTGGGGCTCGATATCATCGCCGCCGATCAGATCGAGTTCATGGAGGTGACCAAAGTGCTCACCCCCGACCTCGACGCCGACGGCATCGCCGGCAACATCAACATCATCACCAAAGAAGCCCGCGAGGGACCAGCGCAGATTCGGGCGGTGCTCTCAGGGGGCTACAACAACCTGCGCGGGACGCCTAACTATCAGGGGCAATTTTCTTAGGGACAGCGCACGGGCATCTTTGGCTTCAACCTCAACACGAGCTACTACGTCAACGAGCAGGGCGCTGACAACCTGGAGTACAAGTATGCCAAGGGGCCTTTCTTCGGCCTGGATCAGCAGCAGCTAGGCGTCGACAACTACAGCGTGCAGTATCGACAGGTAGAACTGCGCCACTACAACCTCACCCGCACCCGCCTGGCGGTCAGCCCCACTTGGGACCTGACCTTCAACGACCATCACAAGATTTACCTGCGAGGGATGTACAATCGCTTTGTCGATGACGAAATCCGCCGCCGCAAGATCTACGACACCGATGATGCGGTGAGCGAAACCTACTATCGCTACGGAGGGGTGCTGCACGATGCCCGGCAGCGCACCAAAATCCAGGAGGTTTCTACTGCCAACCTGGGCGGGGAACACGACCTGGGCTGGGTGGAGATCGAGTACATGGTTCAGATGGCCCGCGCTACCGAAAACCGCCCCGACCACGTGGAGGTAGCCTTCGAAAACCCCGGGCAGGCCGTGCAGCTAGAGTTTGACCGCAGCGATCCGCAGTATCCCCGCGTCAACTATCCTCGCCCAGAGGATACGGTGGTGGTGTTCGATTATGAAAATTACGACTTCGAGGAATTGCTCTTCGAAGACGATCAGATCGTGGACGACAACCTCGCCGCCCGCCTCAACCTTACCTTTCCTTATCGCATCAATGATCAGCAAAGCGGTTACTTCAAGACGGGCGGAAAAATCCGCTCCAAAGATAAACGCCGCGATATCACCGTGGAATCTTTCGGGGCGTATTTTCAGACCTCGAATACCTACCCTGGCGAAGGGCCGCCGCTGACCTTGCCTGGCGTCAGCGATGGCTTTCGCGAAGACAACCTGCTCAATCAGGGCTACGTGATGGAGATGATGCCTTCGCCCGATCGCATACGGGAGTTTTACCACCAATATCCGCAGTTTTTTATCTACGACCGCACCGATACGCGCGAAAAAACCGATGGTGAAGACTATCAAGCGGAAGATGATACCTATGCCGTCTATGGCATGATTCGCCACGACTGGGGGCCCATGATGATGATCACCGGCCTGCGCTATGAGCGCACCGATATCAACTACCAGGCCAATTTCATCCAACTCGAACGGGGGCGCTTCGATTCTCTGATCGTGCTCGAAGATCAGCGTACCATCGACTTTTTCTTGCCTCACTTGCAGTTTCGCTACGCCATCAACCAAGACTTCAACCTGCGGGCGGCCCTCTCCTACAACTATGCTCGCCCCAACTTCAGCGACGTGCTACCCTTTCGGCAGGAAGACGACCGCGAGGTGGAATACGGCAATCCCAACCTAAAATTTGCCAGCGCCATGAACCTCGACCTCCTGGCCGAATACTACTTTCTTGGTGGCATGGTCTCGGGCGGGGCCTGTTACAAAGACATCAACGACCCCGTCTTTAACTACAAGCGCTTTGCCCACGAGGGGCTACCGGTGAGCGATTTTCCGCTCAAGGAGATCACCAAGCCCATCAACGGCAAATCGGCCCGCGTGTATGGAGCCCAGTTGCAGGCGCAGTTCCAACTCACCTTCCTGCCGGGCTTTTTGCAGCATTTTGGCCTCTTTACCAACTATACCTACACCGCCTCGGAGGCTTTCATCAGCGAGCGCCTCTCGGCCAACTACTCCGATGCGGTGGTCAATTTCCTCGAAGATGACCTCGGGCAATTCAGCAACGACAGCGTTCAGGAAGCCATCTCTATGCCTGGCCAGGCCGAGCATACTCTCAATCTGGCCTTGCTCTATCGCTCCAAGCGCTTTTATGCGCGTCTGGCCGTCAACTATCAGGATGATTTTCTCTACCAGCTCGGCGCAGATCGCGATTTGGATGAATACTACGAAGCAGCCTTTCGGGTAGACTTCACCACCAACTACACCCTGACGCCCAACCTGAAAATCTTCGTCGACCTGATCAACCTCAACAACACCCCACTGGTGCTCTACCTCAATACCCCCGACCGGGTGCAGCAGCAGGAATTTTATTCCTGGTGGGGCCGTCTGGGACTCAAACTCAATTTCTGACCTTGCTATTTTCTCTTCGCATATTTTCTGCGCCTATGTACCGACTGATACCGCTCCTTCTCTTGGCCTATCTGGGCTGCCAGCCTAGCGATCCCCAATCAGAAGCCCAGCCTGCGACCGAGGCTGGCCCGCACGCCATTGCCCCCACTTACATCACCGCGCCCGTCCCTCACGATAGCGACGACCCCGCCATCTGGATCCATCCTACGGACCCCGCTCAGAGCCTGATCGTGGGCACCGATAAATCGGGCCCCAACGGCGGCCTCTATGTCTTTGACCTGCGGGGCCAATTGGTCGATTCGGTACCGGGCCTCAACCGCCCCAACAACGTCGATATCGCGCCGGGTATGGTGGCCGACGGTGATACCTTTGCCATCGCGGTAACTTCTGAGCGGCTCAATGGTCAGATGCGCGCCTATCGCCTGCCCGACCTGACCCCGGTAGACGGCGGCGGGCTGCCCGTTTTTGCCGACCAATCCAATCGCGCCGTGATGGGCATCGCGCTGTATCGCCGCCCGCGCGATGGGGCTATCTTTGCCATCGTGAGCCGCAAAACCGAAGACGGCGCCCCCGACGACTCGGCAGCGCTACGTCAGTATCGCCTGCTAGGGCAAGAAAATGGACAGATCCGCGCCGAGCTGCTGCGCAGCTTTGGCTACTTCAGCGGCCACAAAGAGATCGAAGCCATTGCCGTCGATGATGCCCAGGGCTACGTTTTCTACTCCGACGAGCAGCGCGGAGTGCGGCAATATCACGCCGACCCTGACTCACCCAATGTCGAGCTGGCGCACTTTGCCACTGAAGGCTTCGCTGAAGACCACGAGGGCATCAGTATCTACCCCACGGGCGAGCGCAGCGGCTATATCCTGGTGAGCGATCAGGGCGCACAGCGCTTCCAAATTTTTAGCCGCGCAGGTACCAAGCATGAGCTACTCAAGATCGTCGAGGTAGCCGCGCTAGAGAGCGATGGCTCTGAAATCACGCCCGTGGCCTTGAACGACGATTTTCCCCGAGGGCTGTTCGTAGCGATGAGCGACGATCACACCTTTCACCTCTACGATGTGCGTGATCTGCTGGGAGAATTGCTGCCGTGATTCCGACTTTTCGGGATAGGTGGGTTTAATTCGTGTCAAAGGTAGGGCTTCGGCACAGGGTGCCTCGCCAGCCGAGGTAGGGCTTCGGCAAAGAGTGCCTCGCCAGCCGAGGTAGGGCTTCGGCACAGGGTGCCTCGCCAGCCGAGATAGGGCTTCGGCAAAGAGTGCCTTGCCAGCCGAGGTAGGGCTTCGGCACAGGGTGCCTCGCCAGCCGAGATAGGGCTTC
>CAYVAP010000019.1:0-2962 GCA_964449365.1 uncultured Bacteroidia bacterium | reverse complement strand
GCCGAGGTAGGGCTTCGGCACAGGGTGCCTCGCCAGCCGAGATAGGGCTTCGGCACAGGGTGCCTCGCCAGCCGAGATAGGGCTTCGGCAAAGAGTGCCTTGCCAGCCCTCAATATTCAAATAAATTGGGATAGAAATTTGTATGCAACTAAAAAAGCACTTACAGCGAAATGCTGTAAGTGCTTGATAATCAGGGTGGGCCCTGCTGGGCTCGAACCAGCGACCCCCTGCTTGTAAGGCAGGTGCTCTGAACCAACTGAGCTAAGAGCCCTTGCATTATTTGAGAGCATTTCCCCAAATGTTCAGTAAATATGCAGGGCTGAGATTAATTATCCAAATGAGAAGATCGTTTTTTCTAGAAAAAGGTTAGATTCAATTATGCGAAAGCGGCTCAGAAAAATTTACGTGGTGCAAGAGCCACAGAAGATCGACTACGCGCCGTGGGTTAGGGCTTGAGGACGAATCAGAACTATCTCTCAGGTTTTTTCGTAGCAAGGTTATATATTGATCTTCCTATGACCATTCAAGGGACCATTCGCCGTATCAACCTCTCGGGCGGCTTCTGGGGCATCGAGGCTGATAATGGCCAAAAGTACGCGCCAGTTGACGATTTGCCCGATGCCATCAAGCAAGATGGCCTCCGCGTGAAGGCGGAGTTGAGCCCCGCACAGGTGTTTAGCATCATGATGTGGGGAGAAAATGTGAAGGTCATTCATATCGAAAAGCTATAAACCATGCAGCGGGCTCGTAGGTACGGGACTGCTTTTTTTTTGAGGAACTGAAGGAGAAACGCATATGTGGCATCCAACTTTTACATCCCATCTCATCGGCATCGGCTTAGTTACCGTTGCTTTCCTGCTCTTGGGCCGTGGCATCGTGCGCCGCGCCAACGCCAAGGGCTTCAACCCGATGTGGGCTTTCTTGCTCATGTTGGTAGCGATTGCTTACCAATTTTTCTATGCAGAAACGAGCATCCTCGCTCGCTTTGGCCATTTGTTCCTCGACATCGGGGTCGGGATGGCGATTGCTTCGCTGTACCTGAGCTGGAAGCGCGAGCGCGCCAAGATGTTTTGGGTGCCAGGTATCCTCGCGGTATTGATCAGTGGATCGATATATCTGGTGAGTGGCCTGCTAAGCTTTTGTGCCAATGAGCTGCGTGATGATCCTAGCGTAGTCGAAATGCTAGTCGAGCTAGGGCCTGATGACCAAATCAGTGAAATCGAGCCCACCCTGCGCAAGTATCACGCCCAGGCCGAGCGTGCCTTCCCTAATGTCGACCTGAGTGAGGATGAAGATCTGGCCCAATATTATCTGGTCTACGTCGACAGCAACTATTATGAGCCATTGGCCATCGAGCTGGGCAACGATTCGGAGAATGTCGATCAACTCGACCGTAACCACCCGGTAACGATCGTGAAACCGCAGCCTAGCGTGGCTCGCCCTGCGCCCCCGGTGGATTTTCTGGCAGACGATCCTTACTTGGCGCAGCAATGGTTTGCTTATGCCCTTGATTACAACGCAGTCTACGAATTTCTCAAGACTCATCGGCCCAAGCAGAAAGCCAAAGTAGCCATCGTCGATACCGGTGTAGATAGCGATCACGAAGACATCAGCGGCGTCTACACCCGCTCGGGTGGCATCGGCGACCGCGATGCGCACAGTCATGGCACTCACTGTGCTGGTCTGGCCGGGGCTGCTACCAACAACGGCAAAGGCGTTGGCTCTATGAACTGGGAGGGTGAATTCGTTACCCTTTCTGGCTATCCTGCCCTCGACGAGCAGGGGCGCGGCACTGATCAGCGCGTCGCCCAAGCGATCATCGACGCAGCCGAGGGCGGTGCAGACGTCATCTCTATGTCGCTAGGGGGGCCTGCTCTCTTTGGTCCGCCCAAAGCGCAAGCTGATGCTATCCGCTACGCCCAAAAGCAAGGGGCCATCGTAGTGGTAGCTGCGGGCAACAGCAACGATGACGCAAGACGCTATTCACCCGCCAACATTCCCGGAGTGATCACGGTTTCGGCCGTCGATGAAAACCTGAACAAAGCCTCTTTTTCCAATACCAACACTCGCCTCAAGCAGCCCATCGCGGCTCCAGGCGTAAATATCATGTCATCGGTGCCCCAAAGTGGATATCAATCATACAACGGCACCTCTATGGCGACCCCGATTGTTTCGGGCTTGGTGGGCCTCATGCGCGCCTATCGCTCCGAATTGACCACCAAAGAGGCCTATCGCATTTTGCATCACACCGGGCAAAAAGTCCGCGACAGCAACAAGGTCGGCCACGTGATCGACCCAAAATCAGCCCTCAAAGCAGTGATGCGCCTCAACTAGTGCTTCGCCTTCGAAATTCGTAATTGAAAGCAAATCTAGCCGCTTGGGCGGCCACTGAGTGAGCCAATATGTGGGGGGCTGCCTGTGCCGAAGCCTCCTACACCCCTTTCATATAGGTGAGGCAAGTAGATCTAATTGGCTCTGCGCAGCCTGGGCAACTTTCAACCGCGAAACTAATGACTAGCTGTCGCTCATTGGGCTAATCCCTGTAGACAAGGTTAAGTATCCAGGCATGTTGGGATCAATCCTCTCTCAGGGTTGATCCCAAATGCTTTTGGTGCCTGCCGGAAGAGGGGCCGCAGCTACGCTGCTATCGACACCCTGGTGCGATACCCTACAAGCGGGGCATGGCGATGCCATGCGTCTGCCGCGTGGCGGGTGCTACGTGACCCTGGTGCGATACCCTACAAGCGGGGCATGGCGATGCCATGCATCTGCCGCGTGGCGGGTGCTACGTAACCCTGGTGCGATACCCTACAAGCGGGGCATGGCGATGTCATGCGTCTGCCGCGTGGCGGGTGCTACGTAGCCCTGGTGCGATACCCTACAAGCGGGGCATGGCGATGCCATGCGTCTGCCGCGTGGCGGGTGCTTCGTGACCCTGGTGCGATACCCTACAAGCGGGGCA
>CAYVAP010000018.1:0-18557 GCA_964449365.1 uncultured Bacteroidia bacterium | reverse complement strand
TATCTGCGGGGGCATGGCCATCTCTCCCCTTCAGGCTCAGTCGGTGGACCTCAGCGTCTCCCCTTCATTGATCACCCTCACGCGCGGGCAATCTGCTGAGTTTGCCTGTCGCATCACCGCCAACGCCTTTGCGCAGCAGGCGTTTCTCGCAGTGGATAGCACCGACTTCGAGGCCAATTTTGGCACTTACGATTTTCAGCCTGCCTTTCTCAATGCCCCTTACGACGACACCGCCAAGCTGCTGATTGCCACCCTAGGCACCATGCCGGTCGGTACCTACACCTTCGTGCTGAGCGCAGGCAATGGCGGAATCAACGACACGGATACCGTGTTCTTGCAGGTCGAAGCCGATTCTTGCAGCTGGGTAGTCAACAATCCGCCAGACCTGGGAACTGATGAAGACCTGGTTGGCCTGGGTAGCGACGGAGCCAACCTGCTTTGGATCACCGCGCGCACCCGTCTCATCGGGTTCGATTCGCTGGCCTGGCAAAGCCACCCTTACCCCAACAATGCCGAAGCCACCGCTCAGCCCGTGGTCGATCACTTGGGCCGCGTGCTGGTTCCCTCTACGGCAGGCCTGCTGATCTGGGACGGAAGCACCTGGTCGTCTCACCTATATGAACGGTCAGGGGGTATGAGGGAATAAGGTGTAAGGGTATCAGGCACTTTGGTCAGCCCCCCACATATTGGCTCACTCAGTGGCCGCCCAAGCGGCTAAATTTACTTTCAACTCGGCCAACAGCCCTCTGCCGGATAACTTTGTCGGCTCCGTGCTGCAAGCGCCCAACCAAGACCTCTACCTCGGCACCAAAGGGGGCCTGGCCATCTACGATGGGCAGTTTTGGATGGTGTACGATAGTTCTTTTACCAATCTGCCCAACAACGATTTACGCGACTTGGTGTACATCGACGGTCAATCCATCTGGGGCATCACCTACTTCGGAGAAGAGCCATACATGATGGTCGAATTTACCGGCAGTGACTTCGAAACCACCGAAAACCGCCTCTTAAACGTGGGGTTTACTCCTTGTGATGATACCGCCCACCTATCGCTGGCGGTGGATGCTCAGGATAATATCTGGATTGGCACACTCACCGGCTTGGTTCGTACCGAGGACGGCGAATGGGAAAATGGAGGCGTCAGGTCGATTCTATCAACCACTTCGTCCACGACAGCGCCTGCAACTTGCTAATGTCAGACGACGCCTCGCCGCTGATCTCCGCTTACATCACCTATGTTTATGTCGATGGCGGCGATCTTTGGCTGATGGGTGCGTCGCGTGGCAATGGCTCTCCGGCTCCTCCGGCCCAATTGGTGCGAAAGCAAGATACTGTGTGGGAATCTTTTACGACCCAAAATTCGACCCTGCCCGACAGCCTGGTACGTAGCATCGCTCGGGTCGGCAGCCGGTTGTGGTTCATCACGCACCAAGACGGAATCAATGAAGGTGGTCAGCTTTCCTACATCCGCTGTGGCAGCAGCGAGGTTACTGCCATCGAGGCCGATGACACTCGCACCAGGGAGCTCGTTCGGGTCTTTCCCAACCCTACACGTGAGCAGCTACGGGTTACTTACCAAGGCAATGGTCAACTACGCCGGATCAAGGTCATGGATGCCCAAGGGCGAGCCCTCATGGCTACTCAACCTGGTAGCCAAGAAGCTTGGCTGAACCTGGCGACGCTGCCAGCCGGCCTGTATCTGTTGTCCCTCGAGACTTCGAATGGCCATATTGTGAAAAAAATCATCAAGCAGTAGCGGAATGATCCATCAATGCCCAGCCTTCTTCACCCAAGGAAGGCTGGGCCATTAGGTATTTCACACCAAAGCAAGATAACGGTGGGAGGGTCATTGGCGCTACCAGTTTTTTTGTATGCGCGGGAAAAGTACCTTTCTACGCCAACTTTACCACCCGCTCTCTCCCCTGCTGCCCCTGCTGGGTTTGCCAATGCAACAGGTAGGTCCCTGCCGGCAAATCGCTCAGATCCAGCCGATCGCTGGTTACGCGCAGCAGCCGACGCCCTTGCAGATCGTACAGGGTCAGGGCTGCGATGGGCTGAGGGGAGCTGACCCGGATCAGGTCATGGGTGGGATTGGGAAACACCTCCACGTCGATGATTGGCGAGGAGGCCAAAGCGGTGGTGGCGCTGTCTTCGCAGACCAAATTGCTCAACCGCTCCCACAGATCAGCGTCGAAGCCCGAGAGGCTAGGCTGTAACTGACTCGCCGCGTTGCCCATGCGGATGATCACCAGATCCTGCGAGGGCACCAGGTAGAGCTTTTGGTCATTGGCCCCCAGGCCAGCGATCATGTCCTCGGGCGCGGTAGGAATGAGGGAGCCATTGAAGCTGAGGGTACTGACCGGCAGGCGGTGGCTGCCCTGGCCATTGAGCCACCATAGGTAGCCATAAGAGGGGTTGAGGCTCTGCGAAGGGGTAGTCATGGCCCGATAGTAGGCCGTATCGCTCAGAATAGGGGTGCCGTTCCACTGGCCTTGGGCCAGCATCAGCAAGCCAAAGCGAGCGAAGCTGCGAGCGGTGCTGACGAATACCCGATTGTACCCCAGATTGAGATAAGCCCCGCTCATGCCGATGTTGAGGCCAATGCGTGAGAGAAAGTACTGGTTGACACTGCTGACGCCAGCGGCCTGCTCGATCACGCGGGTGAGCAGGGTGTAAGGCGCATTGTGATAAAACCAACGGGTGCCTGGCTCGGTGAGGCATTGCAAGCAACTGTCGTCGGTACAGTCCACGTCAGCTACGCTTTCGTCCAGCCCGGTGGTCATGGTGAGTTGGTGCCAAAGGGTGATCTCGGCTTCTGCGGCAGAATCGCAACTGGTCCAGCCTGGACCAAGGTAGTCGGCGGTGGGATCATCAATATCGAGCAGGCCCTCTTGCTGCGCAATCCCGACCAAGGTCGCAGTCAGGGTCTTGCCTGCCGAGGCCCAATACCACAAGCTATCTTGGGTGAAGCTGTCGAAATACCATTCCTCCACTAGGCGTCCGCCTTTGAGCACCAAAAAGGCCTTGGTGCCCCGCGCATCGAGGAAGTCATAGAGACTGTCGAGGCGGCTTTGGCACCAGCCCAGGCTATCGGCGGGCAGGGTGTCCCAAGTGCCAGTGTTGGGGGGAAAATAAAGCGACTGGGCCGAGAGGCAAGCCGACCACAGCAGCAGGCCGAGTAGAAAGGAGCGAAAAACGTGCAGCATGTCCAAAGGAAATCAATGGAGCCGGAATTGGCCCGTAAGTTAGACGGAGGAAAGGGGCTGAAGTTTAAAGCACTGGCCTGTGTCAAAGCCCCTATGACCCATATCCTCCGCCCATACAGGTAAGACTCAAGCGAAGCATCCCTTGGAGATGGCTACTGCTTCGCATTCGAAATTCGAAATTCGTAATCAGCAATTTGTAATTGAGAGTCCGTAGGATTGTCCCGCAGGTTCAACCCCTGAGTGAGCCAAGAGGAACGAAAGGTAAATGCTGTACCTGACCACCTTATTCCCTTATACCTTATTTCCCTGACCGTTCATATAGGTGAGTGTTTTATGCGAATTTCGAATGGTTAATTACTTAATTCCGAAGGCGCTACTCTCCCCTTAACCTCGGCTCTCGCTGCAAAATCTCCCGTAAGGGCTGTGATTGATACAGCAGGCTGCTGCCGTCTTCGGCTTGCAGGTCAATCACCAACTCTTCGTAGGCGTAGGGATCAGCCAGGTTGTCGACGATCATCAGAGCCAGCCAGTCGACCATAGACTGTTGCTGGGATTGGTCCTGCTGATTGAAGATCTGGCTGCCCGTGATCGAAAGATGAAGCCGCTCCGGGCTAGACTTGGCGAGTAGGTCGGAAAGGTTGTTGCTACCGGGGCGCTTGCCTTCCGCTGCTGCGGCTTCCTCAGGATCGCTCAGGGTCAGATAGGTGCGCTCGGCTTGCAAGGCTCGCAGGTAGGCTTCTACTTCAGCGCGCCCATCCTGCACCCAAGCCAGTTTGGCCAGGATGAAGGTGTCATCCTGAGCGCCTGGTTTGCAGCTCAGCAGCAGACCTGCGCAAAGCATGTAAGCAAATAAGGTTCGCATCAGATGATGAGCTGGGTGGTTAGATCGTAGTACAGCGCTTCGGCTTACAAAGCCTCGCGAGCCCCCCAAGAGGGGCTTCGGCTTGTCAAGTCTCGCGAGCCCATCAAAAGGGCGGCTTGTCGAGCCTCGCGAGCCCCCCAAGAGGGTAGCTTACAAAGCCTCGCGAGCTCCTCAAAAGGGTGGCTTGTCAAGTCTCGCGAGCCCATCAGGGGTTCATTAGTAGAAGTAGAAGGGTACCCTTCGTCCCCGCTTATGCCCCGCTTGCCTTTATTACCCTTATTTTCCCTCGGCTCAGACCGCTTCAACACTCTTTACCTCGGGTACCATGCGCATCATCAGGTTTTCGATGCCAGACTTGAGGGTGAGGGTAGATGAGGGGCAACCCGAGCAGCTACCTTGCAGGCGCAGCTTGAGTATGCCCTCTTGGAAGTCTTCGTAGATGATGTCGCCGCCATCCATGGCTACCGCTGGGCGCACGTGGCTTTCGAGCAGTTCTTTGATCTTGCGGGTGGTCTCGTCGTCGTCGGCAGCAATCTCCGTGTCTTGCTCCTCGGCGTATTTGCCAGAAAGCAGCGGCTGATCGCTATTGAGGTAAGCCTTGAGGAAGTCCTTGACTACGGGGATCACTTCTTCCCACTGAAATGCTTCGCCCTTGGTCACGGTGATAAAGTTGGAGCCAATAAAGACGCCATTGACAAACTTGAAGTCGAAGAGCCGCCGGGCGATGGGCGCATCTTCGGTATCTTCTACCCGGGGAAAATCAGCCGTACCGCTACGCATCAGCATGCGGTCCACCACAAATTTGAGCGAGGCTGGATTAGGGGTAATTTCAGTATAAATCATGAGGATTTTCAATTTTGCTTTTGAATGACTCAAAGATACGAGAATTTTGGGGCAAATGATATGTCCGAAGATCTAGCCAGAGGCAACGGTTTTTTTCCACCTTTGAATCTCCTATCTTTACCCAAAAACCCTCACCTCATGATGCTGAAACGCCTTGGCTGGCTGTGTTTCTTGCTCGGGTATGCCCTTGCGGCTCAGGCTCAGTGGGGCCTGAGCGTCAAAAACTTCCAGCGCCCTGGCACCAACGTGCGCCTCTTCTTGGGCTACCATGGCGTCGGCGATGTCGACAAGCTATTCAAGGTGATGGTCGACTTCCGATTGGCGGGGCAGGGCCGGGTGCACCTGCACAAAGAGCGCATTCTGCCAGTGAGCAGCAGCGACACCGTTTTTCTTGATCTGAAGCTACCCGCCGGGCGCTACGAGGTAGACGTGGAGATCGAAGACCGCAAGGCCAATAGTTACCAATCGCTTTCGCTGCCCGAGCCCTTTCGGGTGCATCGCAGCCGCGTCATAGAGGTCTCAGACATCTTTATTGCCCCTCATAGACAATGGAAGCCCCCCTTCGAACGTCCCATGCTCAAGGCTGTGGTGCCTTACGATCAGGAGCGGCTTCATTATTGTCTGGAATTGAATGCGCCCGGCTATGAGGTGCTCACCCTGCGGGCGGTGCTCTACCAAGAAAGCCCTTCGCAAAATGGCGCTCCGACCACCGCCTATCAATCGCTACAACAAACCAACCGGGTTACGTACTTCGAAAACCCGGGGCCTGTGGTCTTTCACGATACCCTCGACCTGACCAGCCTGCCTGGAGGTGAGTACATGATTCAAGTGCTGGTGTATGACGATGATAACTTTTTACTCGACGAGAAAACCTGGTTTGTCAAAGGGGGCGACATCAAGCAGCGTATCTTTGTTGACCTCGACAACTCGATCCGCATGATGCGCTACCTTGTGCCCTCCAAACAGCTAAATGAGCTGCTAGAAACCCGCGATGCAACCGTCAAAAGAGTGGAGTTCCTCCAGATCTGGGAAAAGCTCTACGACGAGCAGGCCGAAGCCCGCATGGATGCCTATTTTGAAACCATCTACGCCGCCAATGATCGCTATCCCGAGCCCAACACCCCTGGCTGGCTCACCGATCGGGGGCGCATCTTCATCCAATATGGCGAGCCACGCGTCACCTTTCTCCAGATCGGCGGAAAAGACCACGTCCGTTGGACCTATGCTCGCTGGGCCCTATCTTTTCTCTTCGAGAAGCGCAACCAGGCTTATTTTTTGGTCGAATAATTAGTGGGATATTGAGATGGTGAGATGGTGAGATGGTGTGATGGTGAGATGGTGTGATGGTGTGATCCTAAGCTTCCCTCCTCTCAAAATCCCAGAGTCCCAGAGTCTCAAAATCCCGAAATCCCAAAGTCTCAAAATCCCGAAATCCTAAAGTCTCAAAATCTCAGAGTCCCAAAGTCTCAAAATCCCAAAGTCCCAACCTCTCAAAATCTCAACCTCCCAACTTGACAGATCGCATCAAAGCATATTTGCAAAAATATTATCCCTTCGAAACACTTTTCGAACGGGAGCAGGCCCCCAGGGATGAGTTGCACTTCAACCAATACCGCATGCAGACCAGCATGCGGGTCGTAATGGTGCTCTTGCGCATCAGCCCTTGGCTGTGTATGGTAGGCTTTAGCGGCACCTTCCTTACCATCCTTATCAGCGAACATGCAGCCTGGCTGGGCAACTTGGGGCCACAAATCGCAGACTTCTACCAAGCCAACCAAGGCTGGCTACAAGCTTTCAACATCGTCAGCATCAGTGGCCTGATCGGATATGGCACCAATTACATTGCGATCCGCATGCTGTTCCGGCCCGTGATCCACCGCCCCATTTGGGGGCAAGGGCTCATCCCGTCGCAAAAAGACCGCATCATCTACACCCTGGCTCAGGGCATGCACAAGCACATCCTCAGCCAGGAGCTCATCCGCAAGCGGGTGGAAGAAACCGGGCTGGTGCGCAAGGTCAACGATCTGGTGATGGATGGCACGGTGGGGCTGGTGCAAGATCAGCGCCTGCGCTACGAACTGAAACAATTTCTCTACTCCGTGATGGAAGAATGGGCTGATCGCCCCGCAGTGCGCAAAGAGGTGGTCAAGATCATCGACGCCCAGATCGAAGAAAAGGTCGAAAAAGGCATCGAGCGCTTCATTTTTGAAACCTACAAGCGCTACAACCGCGACCAGTACGAAGACGCCATCACCAAGATCACCGAAGAACTACCCAAGGTAACCATGAAGGTGATCGAGCGCCTAGAGTCAGAGATGGATACCGTGGCGGCTTTCATTCGCCTAAACAAGGTGAGCACCCGCGAACAGATCATGGAGGTATTCATCGACCTGCTCAACCGGGTCGACATCACCGATCTGCTAGCCAAGCAGATGGCCCATTTCGACGAAGCCCGCCTGGAGCGCATGATCTGGGAAGCTACCAACGAGCAACTGCTCTACATCCAGTACCTGGGCACAGTGCTGGGGATCCTCGGCGGACTGCTCATCTGGCAGCCCGCCATCATGGGACCGGCCTACGTGCTGGTGTTTGGGATGCTCTATGGGCTAGACAAGCTGCTTTTTCGGATAAGGCAACGCCGCCAAGCCTTCAAAAGCCAGCCCGTCGATCAGATCACTGAGCGCGAGGCAGAGAGAAGCGTTTCATAGGCAAAAAAAAGGGAAGCCCTGAGGCTCCCCGATGGTAAAACTACACACACTAGCACTAAAGGCAAAAAACCTCAAGGAAAGACTTTGGAGGGTCTCGTCGCGCTTTGGGACGAGCAAATCCCTGGCTGCGTGGCTGGCTGTTCTACGATATTAGAACAACCCAGCCATCGGAAACCCTAACCATCGGGGAAAAAAATCAGAGATCTCGTTGCAAGAGCTTGAAAGCCATCTGTCTACTACGGCCAGGCTGCTGCGACAGGTGAATGAGGAGGGCCGCCATAGGCTCGATCAGACGCGCGCTGACCAGCGAACCGCAGTCTACTGGCTCGAAGCCGGTGGCCGCGATGAGCTTGGCCACGTGATCTTTGGCCTCTTGATCGTCGCCACAGTAAAACATGCTGCCATCGACCGGGCCAAAGTAGGGCCCCTGCTCCATCAGCTCGGCAAAGGCCGTATTGAAGGCTTTGACGACCCGCGCCTCGGGAATCATAGCCGCAATTTGTTCGGCAGCAGAGGTGCTGTGCCCCATGGCCAGCCCCAAGTGACCATCATCCTGCGGAGCCAGCGGATTGGTGCAATCGACCACGATCTTGCCCCGATAGGTATCGATGTGGCGCAGCACGTCCGATACTGCTTTGTAAGGCACGGCCAGCAATACCATTTCGCCGTAATGAATGGTGCTAGCGATCGTGCCCCCCTGAGCAAAACGCTCCATTTCGCCCGCCAAGGCCTGAGATTTTTCGAGGCTGCGCGACCCAACCATGACCCGATAGCCTGCGCGGGTGAGTGCGGTAGTCAGGGCTTTGGCCACGTTGCCAGTACCAATAATGCCGATTTTCATAGTCACAGATAGGTGGAAAAGTACCTGGATCAACCACGACAAAGAAAGCAGACAAAACGGGGAAAGCGCAAACTTTTTCCCTTTTTTGAATACCCGAGCGGGTAGATCTACAGCAAATCAGAAAATATAGTCCTCCTCGTACTGATACGGCTGAGCAATGCCTACCCGGGCCTCGATGTATTCGTTGGCCACCATCTCATCGGTCATGAAGTCTGCCACGTCTTGTAGCGATACCTCATTCTTGGCATTGGAGGGGTAAAAATCCCGCCGTAGCAAATAGGCCCGGGTGCGCTCGCTGCGCGTCATGAACGCAGGGCAGGCGATGGTCCAGTCGAGCCCACTCTCGCGCAGCAGGTCGTACACCCGGCGATGATCGAGCGAGATGTTTTGCAGGTTGGGCGGAAAACTCAGGCTCTCCATGATGAGGCGATGATCATCTTCTTGGAGGATACCGGCTCCGGTAACGGTCAGGAGGCGCTTGAGGCGCTGCTTGTGCATGGCCTCGATCACGTTTTGTATGCCAGTGGAGAGCAGCGTAATGGGCCCGCGATACTTGCGCACCCCGATGACCGAGAGCACAGCCTCCTGCCCCGCCACCGCCGATTCGACCAGGCTAGGGTACAATACATCCCCCTTGACTAGGTGCAGATGAGGATGCGAATGATCAAATTCTTCGATGTTGCGAGCAAAAGCCGTGACCCGATGCTTTTTTTCTAGTGCAGCATGCACCAGTCGCGCCCCCAGCCTGCCTGTTGCTCCGATGACCAGTACTTTCATAGCTGCGCAAATAAGGAAAAAAATGCGAAGATTTTTTTAGGCCCTGATGCCTAAAAGATCATCCGAGCAGAGATATCTGATCGAAAAAAACCTATCTTTGGCCCCAACCTTGGCCATTCCCGGGCCTGATCACACCTGAGTGTCTCAAGATCATGTTCAAAACATCGGATAAAGTACTGGACCTAGCCCCTCTGGCCCGCCGCTGCAATGCCTGGCGTATCCGCAGCGACGAAGTCGTATTCACCTATGGGCCTTTCCATCCCCTGACCTTGGCCGAAGTCCACTTTCTGGAAGCCGCTCGGCAGCAGGGTCACCGCCTGATCGTTGGGGTGATCGACGGCACTGCCGAAGCAGCCGAGTTGCTCGCCGCCCTCTACGTAGTAGATGGCGTGGTCAACCTTCAGGCCGAAGATCTCCCGATAGCCCTCCAAACCCTCCGCCCTGAGGTGGTCGTCAGCCATCCCCATCCCAGCTCTCCGGCGCTCGACAGCCAGGTGATGGAGACGGTGGGCAGCCGCCACGTGGTGCTCTGAGGCGGCGTCTCAGAGCGGAAAAGCCAGCAGCTCCCAAGTCTGCCCCCGATCACGAGTCAGTTGCAACACATCCTGGCTGAAGGCCAGCCCTAAATTGGGATTATGGGGCAAAAACCGCAGGGCATCCGCGTAGATCCGCTGCTCACTGACCTTCTCCCAATTTTGCCTCTCGCCTTCCTTGCGCCAGCACTCAGCCACCGTGCCATACCCATCTTGCCCTACCTGCGGAGCCGCAAACAGTACATCCTCACCGGCGGCCCCTACCACCACCTGCTGGGCCCCTTCGAATGTCACCTTACTCCACGCCTGAGGCTGCCGATCAAAGGTCCAGGTTTGGCTTTGCAGAGGAAAGGCCAAAATCGCTGATCGTTCGTTCACCGCCATGCGGGGCACCAACGCTCCCTCCGCAGGCAAGGCAAAGGGCATACTCCAACTCTGTCCTTCATCCGCAGAGTAGGCCACCGACCAGCTCAGCGGCGCACGGGCATCGCGGGGCCGAAGCAGCACCCACCCCACCCCTCCCGGGGTGATTTGCAACCGGACCACCTGCTGATCGACCCAATCGACGGAGGCCACCCGCTCGAACGTACCGCCCTGCACCCGCGTCAGGCTCAACTCAGCCGGTCGCGGAGGAAGCACCGTGAAGTTGCTATCGCGAAAAACAAAGTACCAGCCCGACTGCACCCCATCGAACCAAAACCCCTCGAAGCTGCGCAGCGGCAACACGCCCTCCACAGGGAGCTGAAACCACGGCCTAAAATTTAACCCGTAGTCATAACTCTCCTGCGTGATCAGAAAGCCATCGTTCACCGACTGCCGCACCACATACCCCTCAGTCGGCACTGTGTCGCCCGGCTCGATGCCCTGCTGAAACCCCTCCACCGTCAGCAGGTAGTCTGTGCTGCGAAAGGCAAACGCCTCGTTGTAGCCAGCCACGGTCTGCGCATCCACCAACCAAGCTTCCAGGTCGCCATTGCCACTGAGCGAAGCACCAGCGTCAGGCAGATTTCGGCTTCCTCGTAGGCTATCGAGGAGGGTGGCCTCGCGCGAGGTGCATCCACCTATCAACCACAGTAGCATAGCCATAGCAAAGCCAACGCGCACAGGCATAGGGATTAATTTTTTGAGAGGTAGCATGGCAGGGCTGGCCCACGATTTGAGGCCCCGCCAGATTAGGCAGAAAGATACAGTTTCTTCCCGCGTCACAAAAAAACGCAGCCCGGCAAAAAGCCAGACCGCGTCTTGGGTTGAGATGATCAGCTCAGGGAGGCGTAGCTCTGATCGCGCAGCATGATCGTTAGCGCAGTACGATTTTACGAGCAAAGGGCTGGCCGTTTTGTACGCCTTGCAGCAGGTAAACCCCAGCCGCAAGATCGCTCACGTCGACGCGCAGGTTGTACACCCCAGGGCGCTGCTCTTGGTCGAGCACCGGCATGATGACCTGACCTTGCGACGAAATCAGTTGCATCTGCACCCGACCGGGCTGGTTCAGGGCATATTGCACCACGAAGTACTCCGCCGCCGGATTGGGGTATACGCCCATCATCACGGCCTGGACAGGCTCAGCTATCTGGCTGACCGTCTGCCGAGGCTGATCGGGGGCAGGAACCTCCTGCTGAGCTTTCGCGGGGCTTTCGGCTGCAGCCGCGCTGAGGTGGTTGTCGCCGTCTTTGGTGTAATACGCTGCATCGAAGCTCTCATCGGCCCCGGGCGTATCGAGGGCATCCACGTAGTACCAATTGGCCTGGGCACTGTCCTCGCGCAGGTCTAGCAAAAAGTAACCATGGCGATCCAGGTCCACGTTTTTCATGTGGGGATTGGGATTATTGGGCGGAGCCGGAGCCGGAAAGGGATTGTTGATCTGTAGCTCTATACCAGCCGAGGTGGCCGGATCGAGGTTTTCGTCGAAGTTGGCCGCCGAGATGCTCGGGGTCATGAATTCTACTGCCACCGAGCCATCACCCGTGGCAGGATCGTAATTGTCCACCGGCGCATAAAAGAGGGCATCGTTGGTGACGGTGTCCGCAACGTCAAACGCAAACGTGCTGTGAAAGTCCCCGGTTACGATCACCGCGTTGTCGATGCTGTTGTCGCGCAAATAGTTAATGATTTCGAGACGTTCAGCGGGATATCCGTCCCAGATATCCAAGAAGATGCTCTCTACCTCTTGAGCCGTCTGAGGCGGTACAGCGGCCCACCCCACGTTGAATTGGGCAAACATCACCTGATTGCCGATCACCTTCCACTTGGCGGTAGAGTTGCTCAGTTGATCGAACAACCAGCTCTTCTGCTCGCTGCCCAGCAGGGTGCGATTGGGGGCATACAGCAGCGGGTTGGTGATGTCCAGGATCTGCGAATCGCGGCCTTCGATGCGGGTATCGATCATGATCAGGTCGGCCAGTTCGCCATACGACAGCTTGCGATAGATGCGATCATCGGGCTGCTCGCGGATAGGAATCCACTCGTAGTACACCTGACGAGCGCGGCTGAGGCGCTGATTCCAGTCGCCCTCGGTCGAATCTTGGTGGTTTTCGGCCCCGCCGGTCCAAGCGTCATTGGCGCTCTCGTGATCGTCCCACACGTTGACGAAGGGATGCTGCTGATGCGCACGGCGCAGGTCGGGGTCGAGGTGATACTGCGAATAGCGAGCGCGGTACTCATCAGTGCTCACCAACTCCACGGTGTCGTGGCGGCGCTCAGTCAGCGAGGTATCGCCGTAGACGTTGGCAGGGTATTCGTAGATGTAATCCCCCAAATGCAGCACCGCGTCGATGTCATTGCGATCAGCGATCCGGCCGTAGGCGCTGAAGTAGCCCGCCTCGTAGTTGGAGCAGGATACGACCACGAAGCGTAGGTGATCGGCTTCGGCGTTGGTAGGGGCCGTCTTGGTGCGCCCCCGCAGCGATTTGCGGCCTAGCGCTTCGAATTCATAGTAGTAAGTGGTGTTGCTGTTGAGGCCATCCACATCCACCTTGATGGTGTAGTCGCGGCTGGCGTCGGTGGTCAAGCTACCCGACTGCACCACGTTGGTCATACCGGTGTCGGTAGCCACGGCCCAGGCTACCTCTAGGGTGGTATCGTTGGGCGTATCAGGCGTTACGCGGGTCCAGATGATCACCCGATCGCCGAGAGGATCACCCGAGGCCACGCCATGGTAGAAAGGCATCAAAGCCGGATCGAAACCATCAGCCGAATCAGTTTTGGCCACAGCATCGCGTCCAAAGCGATGCAGTTGGCTGCTGAGCCGAGCCGAGCCCGAGGTAGGGCTCACCAACTGGGCCAGCGCCGTAGTGGTAGCAAAAAGGCTGATTGCCAGAAGAGTAAAAAATCGCATACGTTTAGTTTGGTTCGAAAAATTGGTAAGGCGGCATGAGATTCATGCGCCTAATATCAACCGCCAAAGCAGAAGCCTGGTTGATAAGGTAAAATTAAGTGACCGTGAAGTTTCATGCGCTCAGCAACCGCCCGATCAATGGATCGATCGCTGGATCAGCCGCGTCCTTTTGATGGGTAAGAAATTAAGAAGTATTGAAAAAAATCTGTATCATGATCTCATAACCCTCTCCTTTATCCACCTGTCATGGCTCAGCTCCCCATCATCTTTTTGGCATTTGCCAACGAAAAAATCGAGGATGCTCGCTACCTACGCGGCCTAGCCGTCGAGCAGCGCAAACTCAAAGAAGCGCTGGAATCCGCAGTCGATGCGGGTCTCTGCGAATTGTTGGTCGAAACCAACGCCACCCTGCCAACCATTATCAATACCTTTCAAAAGGCCATCTATCGAGACCGGATCGCAGTGTTTCACTACGGCGGTCACGCCGATGGGTATCAGCTTTTGCTGGAGACCGCCGACAACAGCAATGAAGTCGCACACGGTGAGGGTCTGGTCTCTTTTTTGAGTGGGCAAAAGGGGCTGCGCTTGATTTTTTTGAATGGCTGCTCGACCCAGCAGCAAGCCCAGGAGCTGGTGCGCCAGGGGGTATCCGCCGTGATCGGCACCTCGCAGGCCATCGCCGATGAGATCGCCACCCAGTTGGCCGAGCGCTTTTATCGCAGCCTCGGCCAGGGCAATGCCCTCGATCGCGCCTGGAAAGAGGCCCAAGATTACATCCACATTCGCAAGGGCAGCAGCAACACCCGCTCGCTGTACTTTTTCGATGAGGACGAAGACGAAGAGTCGATTTACCAGCCCGACCGCATGCCCTGGGACATCTACCTGCGCGAAGGCTCCGAAATCGTCAAAACCTGGAACCTCCCCGCTGCGGGCAACAACCCTCTCTTTGGCCTGCCAGAAATCTCCGACCGCTATCTACTACCCGAGAAGCCCTTCCGGTACCTGCGCCGCTACACCCGCGACGACGCCCGGGTTTTCTTTGGGCGCTCTCACTTTATCCACGCCCTGTACAAACATACCACCGACCCCAAGGGGCCGCCCTTGCTGCTTTTTCATGGCCAATCTGGGGCGGGCAAGTCCTCCCTGCTCGACTCGGGCCTGTTTCCCCGCATCGAAGAGAGCCACGAGGTGGTCTACGTGCGCCGCGATCCGGAGCTAGGGCTGCTAGGCACCTTGCAAAGAGCCCTGGGCGTGGCCAGTCGCGACCTCAACTTGCAGCAACTACAGGCCATCGCCGAAGAATTTGACCAGCAGACTCGGGAGCGCTTTCGCGCTTTCATCGCTCAGTTGGCCCAGCAAGAACACCACTCGGAGGCGGTGGTGCCCTTCAGTGCCGAAGAGCTGGCGCATTTCCGGCAGGCAGGCAGCCTGCTGCCCGTCTGGAAGCAGATCGAAGCCCGCACCGGTAAGCCGCTGATCCTGATCCTGGATCAGGTGGAAGAGATGTACACCCGGCCCATGCAGCGCCCGATGCTCGATTCGCCCTTCGATAGCGACGAGGAACGCAACCGCGCAGGCCAACGCGCAGAGTTCGCCCAGTTGATATCGGCCTTGCAAAAACTCGTGGGCAACAACCACGACCTTCCCCAGGGCAAGCTGGTACTGGCCTACCGCAAAGAGTATCATCCCGAGATAGAGGAGAGCTTGCGCCACGCCGAGCTACCGCGCGTGAGCCTTTTCCTAGAGCACCTCGACTATCAAAATGTGCTCGAAATCATCACCGCCTTCGTTACGCGGCCTTATCTCCGCAAAGAATATCACCTCCAAATCGAGGACGGACTACCCGAAGCCATCGCTCGCGACCTGACCACCGACACCGATTCGCCGGTAGCTCCGGTGCTACAGATCATCTTGAGTCGCCTGTGGGATCTCGCCCACCAAAAAGACCCCGAGTCGCCCACTTTCACCTTTGCCCTGTATCAGCGAATTTTGGAGGATGGCATCGACCTGCGCGACTTTTTCCTCCAGCAAATGCGGGTGCTCAAATCCATGCGCCAGGAATTGGAGCCCATGGTAGAGTCGGGGCTGGCCCTAGACTTGCTGAAGTTTCACGTAACCGAATTGGGCACGGCTGGCTCGCGACAAATGGAGCGCATCCGAGATCGCTACCAGGAGCATCAGGCTGAGATTGATCTGCTCGTAAAAAACTGCACGGATCTCTCCCTGCTAGCGTCTCTGAATCAGGCCGAGCAGACCATGTTGGCTCATGATACCCTGGCCCCCATCGTGGAGATGGCGTTCAACGAATCGGACAAGCCTGCTCAACGCGCCGCACGGGTGCTGGCTGCCAAGATGATCGAGGTCAACAACGCCCAAAAGATCCCGCACGAAGCCGAAAGGCAACGCGAAACCGAGAAGATCCTCCTGCTCGGCGATGATCTCACCCTGGTAGAAAAAGGCAGCGGCCACATGCGCTCGCTGCTGCCACAAGAGCATGCCTTGATCAAACGCAGCCAGGCCAAGCGGGATGAGGAGCTGCGCAAGCGCCGCCGCAACCGCGGCCTTCAGGTGGCGACCTTGCTGTTACTGGTAGTGGGTGCCGTGATATTTGCCCTCTACCAACGCCAAGCGCGACAAGATATCTACAAGGCCACGGCTAAGCGAGTACAATACAACCTCGAAGAGGCAGAGTATGCCATGCGCAGGCTACATTACCCCGAAGCATTTCGATTGCTAGATGAGTCTGCCCAACTAGGGATCAACGGCGAAAAGGTGCTGGCCCGCCTCAACGAGCTAGCCTACATCTATATCCAGGTCGACAATGCCGACAGCAACGCCCAGGCCATCAAGTATTTGCGAGCCGCGCTGCCGCTTCTAGATGCCGAGCCACGCAAGAAAATCAAAAACGCCATTCCGCTCTTGGAACAGGACAAAGCCGCCGCGAAAGCCGCCAGGCAGCAGTTCCTAATCAGCGAAGAGGCTTCCATTGCCGCCGAAAATGCATACGCCGCTCAGAGCGATGCCCTTTTGCATCTGGATGAGTTGAAAGCACAAGGGGAAGCACCAGCAGCAATCGCCCTGGCCAAGGAAGAGGCCAAGGCCGCCGAAAACGCCTTTTTGGCGGCACAGCGCCAGGCAGATTCGCTGCTGCCCCCGCCCAGCGCGCAGGCGGCCATCCTACGGTTTATCGCCGATCTCGATTCCACAAGGCAGTTTTTGACTGACTCTACTCAGGAACGACGCCTGAAAGCGACCTATTTTCCGCAGTTTGTGTTGGTACCGGGCGGCACCTTCCAGATGGGTAGCCCTGATCCAGTCCTTGGGGAAGCAGATGCGATACCCGTTCATTCGATCACGCTTGCTGACTACTCGATCAGTCGATACGAAGTAACCACCGCGCAGTACAACCTCTACGCCATGTCTTTCGACAAGATGCCTTTGCCCCCTTCCTCCGACTGGTTGGCCGACTTGCCCATGGTCGCCATCACCTACGGACAGGCCGAAGCCTACTGCCGCTGGCTGAGTTTTATGGTCGGCGACTCTATCCACCTGCCTACCGAGGCTCAGTGGGAGTATGCCGCACGGGGCGGCCCACAGAGTCGGGGCTTTCTCTACGCAGGTAGCGACAGCTTGGACTTGGTGGCCCATTACAAAGACAACACCAACTTTGCCCAGCCCGTGGGGCAAAAAGCACCCAATGAGTTGGGCCTCTACGACATGAGCGGCAACGTCAAAGAATGGTGCTACGACTTTTACGATGCTCGCCACTACGCCGAGCGCCGCGCCCTGGGCACCGTGCCGGATCCTTTGGGCCCACCCCAAGGAGAGTTTTTCGTAGCCCGGGGAGGAGGCTGGAGCCAGGAAGTCAACAACCAACGGGTGAGCTTTCGCTTCGCCTACGACGGCCAATCCTACTCCGACGTAGTGCTGGGCTTTCGCGTGGCCAGGTATGAGGGCGATCGCAGGTGAGGGGTTTGTGATTCGTGATTCCGAATTCGGAACTCGTAGTAAAAATAACCGCTGGGTGCGGCCACTGCATGTGCCGAAATGAGGCACTGCCGAGGCACACTGTGCCGAATATGATAATCAGATGCGAGTAGAGCACCCGATTCCAGAATAGTCAAGAGAGTTACAGGTTGAAGGTGGACACGCGCGTCATAACTTTCCACTTTTCACTTTCAACTCTTCACTTTTCACTTTCCACTCACCTATATGAAAGGGGCATAGGAGGCTTCGGCACAGGCAGCCCCCGTTCATATTGGCTCACTCAGTGGCCGCCCAAGCGGCTAAAATTACTTTCAACTCTTCACTTCCCTCTCCCCTCTACGATCACGATGATGGTATAGAGCAGGATTTTGAGGTCGAGGGCCAGAGACATATTTTCGATGTAGAGGATGTCGAAATTGAGGCGCTCGACCATCTCCTCCACGCTGGAGGCGTAGCCGTATTTGACCTGCCCCCAGGAGGTGATACCCGGCTTGACCTTGTGCAGGTGGCGATAGTGTGGCGCCACTGCCACGATCTGATCGATAAAAAACTGCCGCTCGGGTCGAGGCCCGACCAAGCTCATTTCGCCTTTGAGGACGTTCAGGAACTGGGGGAGTTCATCCAGGCGCAACTTGCGCAGCCAGCGCCCTACCCGCGTGATGCGCGGATCGTGATCGCTGGAGAGGGCTGGTCCAAACTTTTCCGCGTCGATGCGCATGGAGCGAAACTTGATGATCTTGAAGGGCTTGCCGCCCTTACCGATGCGCTCTTGCCGGAAGAAAATCGGCCCTTCGGAGTCGAGTTTGATCAGCACGACTAGCAGCGCGTAGAGGGGCGTGAGCAGTAGCAACATGATGATGGACACCGCCAGGTCGAAGGCCCTTTTGCCTACCCGCTCCCATGGCTTCATGATGCTGGGAAAAATCTCGATCAGCGGGGCCCCCAGGATGTGCGAGGTCTTGACGCTGCCCACGATGTAGTCGTATACGCCGGGCACCACTTTGATGTGGGCGCTGCTGCGTTCACAGCCTTCGATCACCCGCCCCACCTGATCGGCTTCATCCGCTTCCAGGGCGATGATCACCTCTTCGATGCGTCGGCTGCGAATCACCTCTGCCAGGCGATCCAGCTCGCCGAGGTGCTTGAGCTTGCCGTGAAAGTAGTTTTGGTCGTATCCTGGCAGCGAAATGAAGCCTTTGAATTGGTAGCCTAGCGAGCGACGCATACCCGTGATTTCTTGATAGATGCCCCAAGCCTGCTTTTGGCAGCCCACGATCAGGGTGGGAAAGCCCAATTTACCTCGACGGATACGTACCTGGGTGCGCGTGGTGATGAGAAAACGGCTCAAGGCCACCGAGCCAAACTGCAACCCCAGGTAGATGGTCAGCAGCAGCCGCTGCAAAGAGGGATTTTGGGGGGGAATGGGATCATCCAGAAAAATGAGGAAGAAGATGACCAGTACTCCA
>CAYVAP010000017.1:0-18778 GCA_964449365.1 uncultured Bacteroidia bacterium | reverse complement strand
CATGGTACATGCGGTCAATCGGGCCGTCGGCGGCGAGGTGTGGCTGCATCCCGACCAACTGCATCGCCCGGTACGAGGTATCTTGAGCAGCAGCTCGCTGGAGCAAGCCAACCTGAACAAGCCGCAGCAGTGGCTGTTAGTGGTGAGCGATCGCCGGGCCGCTCGCACCCTGGCCCGTCTACGCTGCCTCAGTGCCACCAATGGCATCGATCGCTCGCCCTTGGTCGGGATGGTGGTCGCCGGAGCTGAACCCTGCCTCACGCGCGAAGACCTCGATTACCTGAGTCGCTATCAGATCCCTGTGCTTATCACCCCACTCGACACCTACGAGATCGTGATGGCCTACGGCAACATTGAGGTAAAAATGAACGCCCACACTCCCTGGAAAATGCAGCGTGCGGTAGAGCTCTTTCAGCAACACAGTCAGGTGCTGCAGGTACTGGACAATAGCCCTTATCGCGTTGCTTAGACTGAGGTTCCGGTCAAGCTTGGTTGCATCCTCCCGCTAGGATGCCTTTCTTTGAAGCCGCAGAGCTACGCTAAGTACTATTGCGACGGCATCTGCTCAGATGCTCCCCCGTCGCCTTCATCCGGAATCGCTGATTCCATGAATCGACCCTCGCGTATGCTCTCCCAACTTCTATCCAAGTGTGCCCGCATGTCTCAGGCTTACGATTACCTGGCGCCGTATCCTTACCCCACCCAAAGTCTACGCCTGACCGATGGCAGCGAGGTGGCCACCATAGATATCTGCAGTGGCCCTGAAACCCTGGTGCTCGTGCGTGGTCTTAGTAGTTCGCTGATGGTCTGGCAAAAAAATCTGCCCACGCTAAGCCAGCATTTTCGCTGCGTGGCGCTCGACTTGCCTGGCTACGGCAAATCTCCTCGCGCCCCGCGCCCCCTCGACATGATCTATTTTTCCTCCGTGGTGATGGAGGTGATCTATCGCATGGGCATTCGGCAGGCCAACTTGGTGGGCCACTCCATGGGCGGGCAAATTAGCATGACGACCGCCCTGCGCTATCCCCATAGCATTCGCCGCCTGATCCTCGCTGCTCCGGCAGGGCTAGAGCGCTTCAACCGCCTGCAAGGAGCGGCCCTGCGCAAAAGCTTCAAGCCCGAATCCCTCACCAAAGCTACCCGCGATTCGATCACCAAAAATGTACGTTATTCGCTCTACCGCTTCGAGCCCGAGGCGCAGTTCATGATCGAAGACCGGGTCAACCTGGCCCAGACGCCCCATTTCAAAGACTACTGCCACACGGTCTCCGAGAGCGTAGCAGCCATGACCCGTGGGCCGGTATGGGAATATTTGCCTCATATCATGCAAGATACCCTCATCCTGATGGGCGAACATGATCCTCTGATCCCCAATCGGCTGTTTTCTCCCATGCTCAAACCTCGGCAAATCGCTCAGGCTGGGGCCAACCGCATCCCCCACGCACGGGCCCAAATGATCCCCCGCTGTGGGCATTTTGTCCCCTTCGAGCAACCTGAGCAGTTCAATCAAGCCGTGATCGCTTTTGTGGGAAACGCACAGGAGTAAAGCTGCGGTGTTCCAGAGGGTGAAGTGACACCATTCACAGCGCGCTCAACTTCTTTGCCGCTGCGGCCAAGGTGTCATCATCTTTGGCGAAGCAAAAGCGCAGAACCCGGTGATCCTCGCTGTCGTGGTAAAAAGCGGACACTGGGATGGCGGCCACGCCTACCTGGGTGGTGAGCCATCGGGCAAATACTGCCTCATTCTGATGGCTGATGGCCTCGTAGCGCATGAGCTGAAAATAGGTACCTCGGCAGGGCAGGGGCTCAAAACGACTCTCCGCCATCAGGGCGAGAAAGAGGTCGCGCTTTTGCTGATAAAATGCCCCTAGCCCCGTAACCTTTGGGGTGGACTCGTCGAGATAGCGAGCAATGGCATGCTGAAAAGGGGTGGCTACCGAGAACGTCATGAACTGGTGAATCTTGCGAAAAGCCGCCGTCCAAGGGGCCGGAGCCAGCGCATAGCCGATTTTCCAGCCGGTGGTGTGGAGGGTTTTGCCAAAGGAAGAGATCACCACCGAGCGCTGAGCTAGCTCAGGATAGCGGCTGAGGCTGTGATGCGTTGCCCCGTCGAAGATGATGTGCTCGTACACCTCGTCGCTGATCAGCATCAGGTCGTGGCGCTGTACCAGATGATGCAGGGCGTCGATATCGGCTGGCTGCAGCAGACTACCTGTGGGGTTGTGGGGAGAATTGAGCAGCAAGGCGCGCGTACGCGGGGTGATGGCTGCCTCGACCTGCTCCCAGTCGATGCAATAGTCAGGAAAAGTCAGAGCTAGCGCTACGGGTACGCCGCCATTAGCCTGAATAGCAGGCTGGTAGGCATCGTAGGCTGGCTCGAAGATGATCACCTCGTCGCCGGGCCTTACAAAGGTGGAGATCACGCCAAAAAGCGCTTCGGTCGCGCCGCAGGTAATGGTGATTTCTCGATCAGGGTCATAGGCGCTGCCGTACCACTCCTGCACCCGGTAGGCGATTTGCTCCCGCAAGGCGGGCAGGCCCGGCATGGGGGCATATTGGTTGTGGCCAGCCAGCATCGCCTCGTGTACCAACTCCGGTAGGCGAGGGTCGCATGGAAAATTGGGAAAACCCTGTGAAAGGTTGATGGCCTTGTGCTCATGAGCCAGGGCCGACATGACGCTGAAAATGGTGGTGCCCAGATGGTCGAGCTTGCCTGTTACGCGAAGAGGAGAAGAAAGCATACCGTCAAAAATCAAAGTTGATACCCGTCAAAATCGAGATCCTTATTATCTTGGATGAATTCACCAATCACGAACCGTTACATCTGCCAACTTGAACTTGAGCGATAAGTAAGATTTTGTATATTGTCGGATTATTAAATTCTTGCGAATCGAAATGGTTATCGATGAGCGATTCATTGCGTGATGTATTTCAGTCATTTCAATATTAACCTTAACCTCACCAACATGGTTTGGAACCGATCGAGCGCTTTTCTCTCTGCTTCCACCATTGGTGTTCTCGTTTTTGCCACCTTGCTTTCTGCCTGTCGTCCTGAGGGGTTTATCAACAAGGTGAAGTACGAAGGCACCAAATACCTCAATACCTGCACGACCTTTGGGGAAGAAGTAAATCAAGTGATCCAGAAAAACCAAGCGCCCAACCGTTTGCGGGTCAGCGAGGCCAATCACACTGCCGTGCAGTTTTATTATCTCGAAGAAGGGCAATACATGGTCAATCAGGACACGCTCTTCTTTCGCCTGGAAGATGACCTCAAGCATGCCCATTACCTCGACGATGAGGTCGCCATCCTGGTAAACGCTAGCTATCGCAGCCCCGAGGCGCTGAGCAGCTACAGCGATGATCCCACGGGGGAGATCGGTACCATGGTGATCGATCAGGCTTATTACAATGAAAATAAAGGCATTTATCTGCTATACAAATTTCCCCTCAATGGCACCGTGGTAGACGGGCGGCAGATCTTGCTGTCTTTTGCCATTGCTGAGCTGGATGAAAGCGGTCAGGTAGTCGAATATTTCTGCGAAACCGACGAGCAGCCCATCGGCACCATCGAGCCGGCCTGCTGTACGGCCAAGCCCTGGGCAGGGGTGACGCTTCCCACCATCGTGGACATGCCCGAGCTTCAGGTCGACAAGCAGCGCTTTGTGTACCAAGGCTTCACCGGGACCATCGACGTGCTCTTCGAGCCCAACTCGACCGATCTGGGCGATGACTCGACCTTCTCGACCGATCTGGTTCAGAGCTACATCGACGACTATGAGCAGACGGGCTATGGCATCCAAAACCTCAAGCTGACGGGATATGCTTCGCCTCCGGGTCGTTCGAGCTATAACCAGCGCCTCTCCGACCGACGGGCTCAGGCGCTACGCAATGGTCTGGCCTCTCTAAACCTCGAGCTCGACTCTGCCAACATCACTGCCCAAGGCCAGGGAGAAGACTGGGAGCGGGTTCGCCTCTTGATTCCCGTATCAGACATCCTCACCGAAGAGCAGCAGGCTACTGTGATGACCATCGCCAGCGACAGCTCATTGTCCGACGACCAAAAAGAGTATCAGCTCCGGCGCTTGCCCTACTACTTCGAGATGAAAGAGGAAGTACTAGGCCGCGCTCGCCACACCTTTGCCGTGATGGGCTTTGCCTATCAGGGCGAACTGCCCTCGTTGGAGGTGTACCGCGATCGCCTACCCGTGGCTTCGCCCGAGCTGAAAGAAATCGCCACCACGGTATTTGAACTAGAGCCCTATCAGCGGGCCAATAATCCCGACTCGACCTTCGACGTGCTAGAGCGCGTACTCACCCGCACGGCTACGCCAGAGCTCTACGCCATGCGAGCTTCCTATCACCTGGCCTATCAAGATTACGATCTGGCTTTCGAAGACCTCGAAAAAGCCAGCCGCTTTCGGGGGCCCGACGCCGAAAAATACCAACTGGCCATTGAGGGCTACAAAGTGATTTTTGCAGATGACTACGAGCTGGCCAAGCAAAAGGCCCTGTACGATAGCTACTCTCAGCTCATCTCTGCCGAGCCCGGCAACCTCAAGCTGCTATTCAATCAAGCCGTCTTGATGGAAAAAATGGGCCTGCTAGCCGAGGCGCGACAAACCTATCAGTCTCTGCTGGCAGACCGGGAGCCTAGCGCCGCCCAACTCAACAACCGAGGCGTGGTACGCCTCAAAGCCAATCGTATGCTCGCCGCTGAGGCAGACTTCAAAGCTGCCATCGCAAAGGATCCCAACCTGGGCGAAGCCTATTTCAACCTGGCCGCGGTATTTGCCTACCGAGGGTTACCCCGGGAGGTGGTCGAATACCTCGATCTGGCCATCGCTCGCGACGAGAGATACGCCGAGATGATCTTCAACAATCCGGTTTTTTCGGTGGTAACGGAAGATCGCCGCTTCGACAAGTACCGCGAAGGAGACGAGTAGAGCAGATGCCGCCGCGCTGCGGGCAGTGTTTACCTTCCGTTCACATTGGCTTACTCGGGGGTTGCGCCTGCGGGGCAACCCTACGCGTTTCAATTACGAGGGACTATCACGCATTTCGAATGAAATTCCCTTAGCTTCACCGTCCCCACTGCCGCAGCTCGCGGATCAGGGTCAGGTCTTGCTCGCTCTTGAGCAATGCGCCGCTGTGAGGCGGCGGATTTTCGGGCAGGCTCACGGCCTGCAATTCGCGCAGGGAGATTCGCTCCAGCAGCAAGAGCTTCAGCCAGTCGATCAGCTCGCTGGTGGAGGGCTTCTTCTTGATGCCGCGCAACGCGCGGATCTGATAGAAGACCTTGAGGGCCTGATCGAGCAATTGCTGATCGAGATTGGGCACATGTACCGCCACGATGCGGGTGAGCATCTGCGCTTCGGGAAACTAGAGGTAGTGAAAAAGGCAGCGCCGCAGGAAGGCGTCGGGCAGCTCCTTCTCATTGTTGGAGGTGATCACCACGATGGGCCGATGTCGAGCTTGGATGGTTTCGCCCGTTTCGTAGACGAAAAACTCCATGCGATCCAATTCTAGCAGCAAGTCGTTGGGGAACTCGATGTCGGCCTTGTCGATTTCATCGATGAGCAGCACCACCCGCCGTGGAGCCATGAACGCTTCCCAGAGTTTGCCTGGTCGGATATAATGGCCGATGTCGTGCACCCTGTCTGACCCCAGTTGCGAATCGCGTAGGCGCGACACCGCATCGTATTCGTAGAGCCCCTGCTGGGCCGTGGTGGTCGATTTGATGTGCCAGGTGAGCAGCGGCATCTCCAGCGCCCGCGCGATTTCGTGGGCCAGCATCGTCTTGCCAGTGCCGGGCTCGCCCTTGACCAGCAGGGGCTTTTCCAGGTGAATGGCCGCCTTGACCGCCACCTGCAAGTCGCGCCCAGCGATGTAGCGATCAGTGCCTTCGAAGTTTTGCATGAGGGCTGAGTTCAGGGTTTATGGTTTGGGAGGATCAGTTTGCGAGTCCGAGTAACCCCAACTATACGAAAGGGGCATAAGGGGCTTGGGCACAGAATACATGCGGTCGCCGAGCAGGGCTTCAACACAGGCCAGCCCTCACATTGGCTCACTCAGTAGCCGCATCCCGCAGCTATGTTGACTACGACCCATGACTACCCCTGACGCAATTCCCGAATCCGCTTGCGTACCTCCACCGAGTACAGGCTGCCGGGATAATTGGTCAAAAATTCCAGGTAATACTGCATAGCCGCCTCGGGGTCTTGGAGGTTGTAGTCGTAAATACGGGCTTTGGTGTAGAGGGCATCGTCGCCGTAGATATCCTCGGGGTATTGGTCTAGGATGCGATCAATGTAGCCCATGGCAGTGGTGATATCGTTTTGCTTCAGAAAGATCTGGGTTTTTTCCCACAGGATCTCATCGGCCAGCGAGTGGTTGGGAAACTGAAACGCCAATGAGTCGAGCAGCTCTAGCGAGGCCTCGTACTGCCGCTGATAGGTGAGCAATTGGGCCTGCGCAAACATCTCCAGGGCAGTGGTGGTGCTATCCAGCCCGGTGTTGTCGATGATGGTGAGGTTGAGCTTAATGGCGTCATTGGAGATATCGTTGGAGGTATTGTCCTTGATGGCTCCGAGCAGCGCCTGCGCCAGGTTGAATTCGCCCTTATAGTAGGCGAGTTGCCCCAACTTGAAATTGGCCAGGGCACCTAGCTGCCGATCTTTGAAGGCGTCGGCCACCTCGTTGTAGATGAGTTTGGCCTGGTTGTACTCCTGCTTGATCAGCAGGATGTCGCCGGTAAGCAACTGAGCTTGGGCCAGGTCTTCGGCCCGCAAAAACTGTTGTTGCTCCAGCAAGCCTCGAAGCTCCGCCAGCGCAGCATCCAGCTCATTGAGGTAAAACACCATCAGCCGTGCCCGGCGATAGATGGCCTCGAAGTACTGGGGGCGGCGGCCAAATTCTTTCAGCAAGCGCCCGTAATCATCCACGGCTTGCTGCACCGCCGTCATGTCCACCGGAATGGTTTCGAAAGCTTTGAGCTCGCCGTTGGTGGCTTTTTCGAAGTGCGCCTGGAAGTAATAGGTAGAATTGCGTTTCTTGTCGATGATGTATTCGAAGGCTTCATTCGACAGCTCATATTCCCCACTGTTGCGCATAGTCTTGGCAAAACGAAAGACCCGCTCGCCGTCTTCGCGGAAGAGCCGGTCGATGGCTTTGACCTGCAAAAAGGCTTCGTAGAAGTTTTCGTCCAGCACATAAAACTCGTACAGCATGACCCGCAGCCCCAGATCGTTGGGGTATTTGTCGACAGCGCGCAGCAAGGTGCGTTCGATCTCGGAACCTGCCGAAGCCGAGCGCGAAGCCATGTTGAGCACATTGAGGTTGGCAGCGCTGAGGTTGTCAGGGCTCTGATAGTAGAGATTGAGGTACTCGGCGGTGGCCGCTTCGAATTCTCCCCGCTGCTGATGAATGTTGGCGATCTCATTGCTGAAGCGGTAGTCGTCGTTGAGCACCTTGCGAGCCGCCCGATAGGTCTCCAAGGCCCACTTTAGCTCTCCCGCTTGAAAGAGATACGAGCCGACTTTGACGAAGTCGCCCTCGGTGGTGAGTTCCTGCTCGATGGTCTTTTTGTATTGTTTATCGGCCGCTTTGAGCTCACCGATTTTGGCCAAAAGCCCAGCCTGCAAAATGGGGTAAATAGGCTCGTCTTTTTCCTTGCGGATGACCTTATCGAGAAACTTGATGGCCTCCTCGTACTGCATCAGGTTTTCATGGCTTTGCACGATGCGCCGTGCGTAGCGCGCGGTGGGGTCGCGACGATATACTTTTTCGTACAGCTCCAGGGCAGATTCGTATTCGCCTTCGGTAAAATATCGATCTGCCAGTTCAGCTTCAGGGTTGGTCTGGCCCAAGATCGAAAGGGGGAGCAAAGCACAGCACCAAAAGATCAAAGAAATTCGCTTCATATTCTCGTCAAACGGATTTGTCAGCAGAAAGTGTCAAGATAGAAAAATTGCCGGGGAGAGTCCCCCCCTTGCCCGAGGATAAATTGGCTCCTCAGCGCCGACTATTGATCGGCTTTATTGATCGAGATACGTATGAGATTAGCGCTATCTATATTTTGATGAGAAAAAGCTATCTTTACTCAACTCTTCGCTTATGACTTTGCAACAATTAGAATACATCGTCGCCATCGATCAGGAGCGGCATTTTGCTCGGGCCGCCGAGAGCTGCCACGTGACCCAGCCGACCTTGAGCATGATGGTGCGCCGCCTAGAAACAGAGCTAGAAACCCAGATTTTTGACCGCAGCAAGCAGCCGGTCGTCCCCACCGCAGCGGGGGCGAAAATCATTGCTCAGGCCCGACGGGTGTTGCGCGAAGCGACCTTGCTCAAGGAGTTGGTTCATCGCGAGCGGGGCCTGATCGCCGGCGAACTGAGCGTGGGCGTCATTCCCACCCTAGCTCCCTATCTGATTCCGCGATTCGTGGGCTTGCTGCGCGAGCAGTTTCCCAAGTTACGGCTCACCCTCAGCGAGCTGCGTACCGAGAGCATCGTCGAGGGACTGAAGCAGGGACGCTTGGATGCGGGGATTCTGGTCACGCCGCTACAAGATCGCAACATTCATGAGTCCCCGCTGTTTTACGAAGCTTTTTTTGCCTACACCTCTTCCCACACCCAAAAATCGATGCTGCTGCCCGAAGACATCGATCCCAACGAGCTGTGGCTGCTCGAGGAGGGGCACTGCTTTCGCTCTCAGATCATGAACCTCTGCGAACTGCGGCGACAAGCCGGGGTGAGCTTTGCCTACGAAGCGGGCAGCATCGAGACCCTCAAGCGATTGGTGGAGCAGCAGCAGGGCATCACCATTCTGCCCGAGCTTGCCGTGCAAGACCTCAACCCGGCCGAGCAGGAGCGGCTGCGCCCTTTTGCTCCGCCAGTACCCGTGCGAGAGGTGAGCCTCGTGAGCCATCGGCCTTCCCTCAAGCAACCCTTGCTACGGGCCCTCACCGAGGTGGTTCGGGCGGTAGTTCCCGATCATATGCGGGAAAAAGCCAGCCAGCGTGTGGTCGGAATATGATGCTAGGGGGAAGCCTTTATCGATCACCTCTCCCACCGCAGGGTGCGCAGGGCGTGGTTGAGCTCCTGCTTCATGTACTGGGTGATGGGTTGCAGCGAATCGCGGGTGGTGGCATCTTGGTAGTAAAAACTCATGATGACCAACTCTTCGCCGCTGGGGTCGGCAAAGAAGATCTGGGCGGGCGTAGCCACTTCGCCATAAATTTCGAAGAGAAAACCGCTGCCGTGTTTCAGCTCAAATACATTCTCTTCGATGCGGCTCGATTTTTTGCTGTGCTTGTACACCAGGCGGCGAAAATCTTCGAAGTGTGCGCCTTTGTCTTTGCCACTCTCGGGTATGCTGCGATAGGTGATGTGCCAGGTCAGGTCGTAGCGATCAAAGCGGATGCTCACCCAGCAGGAATCGTCTTCGAGGCGCACCACTTCACCATCAGGGGGATATTCGAAGCGAAAGGGGCAGGTTTCACGCTGAAAGGTGGTGTAGCTGCGCGTCGCCGGGGCCGGAAGGTCGATGCGCGGATAGGTGTGCGGACGCGGTGTGGGGACATAGTCGTCACCGCAAGCCATACCTAGCAGGGCCGTCAGCAGCAGAGGAAGGAAAACGGAACGAAGTTGCATGATTTCTCAGGGATTCAGATGCCGCTCGAACAAGTCATAAATGCGCCGATACTCATCGGTCCAACTGCTGGGCTCTTTGAAGCCGTGCCCCTCCACAGGGTACATAGCCACCTCCCAGTGGCGCTTGCCTAACTCGATGAGGCGCTGGTTGAGGCGCACCACATCCTGAAAGTGTACGTTGGTGTCGACCATGCCGTGGCAAATGAGCAGCGCCCCTTCCAGCCCCTCGGCAAAATAGATGGGAGAACTGCGCAGGTAGGCCAGGCTATCATCTTGCGGCTGATTGAGAATGCTAGCGGTGTAGGGGTGGTTGTAATGGGCCCAATCGGTCACGGGGCGCAGGGCTGCCCCTGCGGCAAAGATCCCCGGCTTGGTAAACATTGCCATTAGGGTGATGAAGCCGCCGTACGATCCGCCATAGATACCGATGCGCTCGGGGTCTACCTGCAGGCGATCCACGAGAAACTGAGCAGCATCGACCTGATCGCTCAGGTCTTGCTTGCCCATGTGGCGGTAGATGGCCGTGCGCCAATCGCGACCGTAGCCCGCACTGCCGCGATAGTCCAGGTCTAGCACCACGTAGCCTTGGTCGGCGAGCAGGTTGTGAAACATGTACTCCCGGAAGTAGGTGCTCCACCACTTGTGGGCATTTTGCAAATAGCCCGCCCCGTGTACAAAAATCACCGCCTTGCCCATGGGCTGCACCCCCTCACGCGGGCGATACAGGCGCGCGTAGACCCACGCGCCGTCCTTCGCCGGGATGGTGATCAACTCGGGCTCGCGCCAGGGGTAGCTCAAATACGCCTCGCTCAGCGACTCGGTGATGCGTTTGGCCTTAGCCCCGGGCTTGTTGGGCTGAAGAAAAAGCTCCCAGGGGCGGTTGCTGCTAGAGTGACGCATGGCCAGGGTCTTTTCATCAGGCGAAAGCATTACCTCGTGGTAGCCAGGCATGGTCGTGATGCGCTCGGCTACGCCCCCCTCGATCGGCAGGCGATAAAAGTGGCGCTCCCCCGGATGCACCTGGCTACTGGTAAAATACCAGTATTCCCCATCGCGGCTGACTCGTACATCGAAGACCTCATAATTGCCCGCAGTCATCGGCGTCTGCTGCCCCGTCTCCACATCGACGGTGTAGAGGTGAGCGTAGCCTGTGCGCTCCGAAATAAACCAATACCTGCGCTGATCGGGTAGCCACCCCTGATCGCCAGGATTGCCCAGCCAACGACGGATGCCAGGCCCATCGATCCAGGCTTCATCGCGCTGCCGATCTAGCAAGATCAACTCGCCCGTAGCCGCCTCTAGGCGCATCAGCCAGCGATCTTTGAAGTCCAGGCTACGAATCTCTACCACCGCATAGCGGCTGTCGTCCGACCACTCGGGGCCCATCACCAGCACCTCCCGCAGCGCCTCCACCGGAGCCAGCTCCTGCGCGCGAGTAGCCGCCTGATACTCTGCCACAAATTGCGGCTGATCGGTGATGCCAGGGATTTGCTGCGTTTCCAGCAGGTAAACGGTATCCTGCTCGCGATCATACACCCCCAAGTCATAGGTATCCTGCCCGCTGCCCACCTTGGAACGAGCCGAGAGCATACTGGTGTAGCCCGAGCCTCGCACGTAGTCTGGCACCGAGGTGCGATCACTAGCCTTAGCGCTTTGTCGTAGGCGAAAGGTTACGAATCGCCCATTGGGACTGATGCGAAGGGCTTCGAGCTCAGCGCTGCCATAGTAGTAGGGGGAAGGCCGCGAGGAGGAGGGCACTGCTTGGTCCTGCTCTTCTGCCTTCAAAGCGAGATGCTGAATCAGGTGGCGCTCTTGCCTAGCGAGCCAGCCTTTCTGATCTTTGCGCACGGAGGCATCACTTTCATGGGCAGCCTTCTCACTACCACTACGAAAATCGGTGAGTTGCTCCGTGAGTCCTGTGGCCAGATCCAGGGCAAAGAGATTTTCGTCGGCTTGATAAAAGATGCGCTGGCCCTCCGCATCAAAGCGGGGATTGAGCTCTGGTTGTCGGGTGAGGGTGAGAGGGCGCGGCTCCCACTTGTCTACCGCACTGATAAACAGGTCGCCATCTTTGGCGTAGACCACCTGGCTACGGTCTGCGTCGTAGCTCACCTTGGCAGGGGGAAGTTGTGCCCGCTGGGCAGGCGAGACGGCTTCGATCGTGCCGTTGGAGATGCGCACCTGATAAAGAGAATCGCCCTCGTTGGGGTTGGGGTTCCAATCGAAGTAGACGTGCTTGCCGTCGAGCGACCAGCGGATGTGGTCGGGCTGATGCCCGATCCAGGCGGGATCGCGCATGATGGCAGCCACGGTGAGGGAGTCGGGATCCCATTGAGCGAAGGCTTGCGCGGAGGCATCCAGCGTCCAAGTCAGGCTTAGCCAGAGCAAGCAAATGATTCGGCGCATAAGAGCAGAGGGTTGAGGCGAAACCTGATACACCATGCCCCAAAAAGGGACAGCAGTCCAGGCGAGTAATGGACCATAGTCAAAATAAACCAAAAAATGAGCCTTTTTCCAGGTCTCGCTTCGAAAATAGCGATTTCCATTAGTTATTCTTTAATTTCCCCCGTTGCTGATGACCTTTGCCGCATAGATCATGGTCAAGTTTCGACTTGTATGAAAAAATCGCTTTTGATCTTCGATTTCGACGGCACCATCGCCGACACCCTGCTAGTGGCCCTCAAGATTCTCAATGAATTGGGCGAGGAGTACGGATTTCCGCCCGTGGACCGCCAGCAGTTTGTGGAGCTGAAAAAGAAAACCGTGCCCGAACTGATGCAGCTCTCGGGCCTATCCTGGTTTCAGTTGCCGGGGTTTGTGCGCCGAGCCCGTAGCAGTTTTCGCAGCCACCTCGAACTCGTGCGCCCCGTACCGGGGGTGCCAGAGGTGCTGCGAGCGCTACGAGCGCGGCAGTACCGCATGGGCATTTTGACCTCCAACACCAAGGAAGGGGTCGAAGCCTTTTTGGATCAGCACAATTTGCGGCTCTTCGAATTCATCCATGCCCCTGATTCGCTCTTTGGCAAGGCCAAAGTGATTCGCAAGATCCTCTCGCACGAGGCCCTCAAGCCCGACGAGGTCGTGATGATTGGAGATGAATTGCGGGATATCGAGGCGGCCCACAAAGCTGGCATCGACTCGGTAGCGGTCACTTGGGGCTTCAACACCGAAGTCCTCCTTCACAGTGGTGCTCCTCGCCACGTTGCGCAGCAGCCTCAAGACCTGCTGCACCTGCTAAGCTGATCGGGCAGGCTAAAGCAAACGCGCACTTGAACGCCACCTGATGATCAGGCGATTTTTCGCAAAAGTAGGCTCAGGGATCATTCGAACAGCTCAAACAGACGCGGACGGCTGGGCGCTGCGTCGCTCAAGAAGGGGGGAATTTGCAGCTCTAACAGATAAACCCCGTCGGAGGCATAGTAGGGCACGTAGATAAGCTCCGTAATAGTGCCTCGTGGCGGGTTGTCAGGGTCCACCTGCTGCTCGCCAGGCTCCATCCCCCAAAAGATCCGGTGGTTGCTCAGCTTGCCTTCGTCGGCCAGCCGATCTACGGAGGGCAAATCTACCAGCAGATGCATCACGCTTTGCTCAGCGATCCACTGCATGGCTTCGAGGGTAAAAAAAGCCGGAGGCTCGACCGTGTAGTCGCGGCTACGCTTGAAGGGGGAATTGGGCAAGGTGCGCAGCACTAGCGCGGGCGTACGTAGGATGGGGCACACTGCTTCTAGCATGGTCCGGGTGATCACCTGATCATCGGGTGCTAGCGGCGGATCGTAGGTCTCTTGGGTCAGGGTGGCAGCGACAGGAGACACACTCACCACCGTAGCCAAGAGCCAACTGGGGATCAGCCAGTGATGTACCGCCAATCGCTGCTGGGTGAGATGGCCTACGCACTCGGTGTGGGTGCCATTGCAGTGTGGCGTGAGGTGATAGGTTTCAAAATTGACACTGCCTCCGCGGCGCACATCCCCCACAAAGCCGCCACCCTCAAAAGCAGCGGCTTCGGCGCGGGGCACCCCATATACACTGGGCTGTGGCCCGTAAAAGTCGAGGGCGATGGCCAAGTCGATAGGGACCTGATCGATGTGGTAAGCTTGACCTCGCCAGGTCAGGGTTAGCTCCATCTCGGCTAGGCGTTTATTGGGCTTACCATCCCTGGCGCTTATGAGAGCCGTCGCAGAAGGGCTTGTTGGAGGAATAGCCGCAGCGGCATAGCGCTACCTTGGGCTTATCGATCTGCTGTTCGCCGTGCTGACCGGAGAGCGAAATAGGCCCTGAGATGAGCAGAGGCCCATCAGTGGCCACCTCGATGCTGGTGCTGGCCTGAGCTTGTTCTGGGGAAGAAGAGTTGTCGTTTTCCATACGATAAGATAATGCGCCGGAGGGGCACTCCATGACCTGCGCCACGATGCGATCAGTGTTGGCTCCTTGAGGGTTGACCCAAGGGCGAGCCGAAGGATCAAACACGGCTGGCAATCCTTTGAAGCATCGCTCAGCATGAGTGCAGAGCCCCGGCTGCCAGATGATGGTAACTGCGCCGTTACTATATTCTTTCACCTTTGGCTTCTCCGGCATGATGGTAGTTGAAAAAGATAAAATAAATTCTTTTTACCCAACTACAAAATATCGTATCTGTTTAAGCAATCGCTTTCGGAACGACGTTTTTGGCTAGAAAAACTAGGCTTAACCAGCCAATCACCAGCGCCTCACCTAGTGCTCTAGCTTAAAGTGAGTGTCAAAGGCTTAAGGTCGCCTGGATACGGATCTGATCACGAATTTCGAATGCAATCCACTCGCAGCATCACGCCTCAGCGGTGGGCATTTGCTCGACGTAGACCGAGGTACTCGGGAAGGCGAAGCTGATGTTCATCTCCTCAGCGAGCTTCATGACCTCCAAAAATACCTCTTGACGGCAGGCCAGCCACTCTCCGTAGTCGGTGACGTTGAATACCGCTGCGTAGAAAATATCCAGCGAAGAGTTGCTCATCTCATGAAACTGCACCGTGGCCGAGCCCTCTTGCACCTTGGGGTGGGCATTGACGATCTCTCGTACCCCTTCTACAAATGCCTGCATCTGCTGAGGCTTGGTGTGATACGTCACGGTGATGCTCGTGGCATAGCGGCGATAGGTGCGCAGCGAGTGGTTGGTGATGGTACGATTGGCCAGATCGCCATTGGGTACCGTGACGTAGGCTCCATCCAGCGCACGGATGCGCGTGGTACGTACGCCCACTTCGATGACCGTGCCCGTGATATCGCCCGAGACGATGAAATCCCCCACCGTGAAGGGGCGATCCACAAAGATAGAGATAGACCCAATGAAGTTCTTGACCGTATCTTGCGCGGCCAGGGCGATGGCCAGGCCCCCGATGGATACCCCAGCCAGCAGGGCCGTCACGTCTACCCCCAGGTTGTCGAAGACAAAGAGCAACCCAAACACCACGACCACCAGCTTGGCCGCCCTAGTGAGCAGGGGAATGAGCTGATCGTCCATGGTAGAGTCGGTCTGGCTGGCCAGCGAGCGAAACACGTAGGCCACGATGTCTACCAGCTTATAAAAAACGGCTACCCCAGCCAGCGACATCCCGATGGAGAGCATCCGCCGCAAAGGATCACTCAGGCCGATGGGCAGGATAAGCATGGGCATGAGGTAGTCGCGAAAGATCCAAAAGATCAGCAACAGCCCCAGCGGACGAGACACCGGCGGTACCAAGGCAGCATCGAGGTAGCCTTGGGGGGCCACCCGAGGGACCACCCTTTTGATCAAAATTCCCAGCAATCGGTCGATCAGGCGGTACAGGAGATAGGCCAGCCCTATGAGCAGCAAGGCCCCCACCCACTTCCAGATTGGCAGGCCCAGCAGGCTACGCTTTCCGATGACGGGCACCAGATTTTGCAACCAATCCGCCCCCAACGGGAAGGTGGCATCATACAACTGCGGGATACGAGCCACCGTGGAGCGGGAATAGTACCACTGATCGCCGTAGCGGGCCAGGTATACGTCGGGAAATTTTTCTGGAAAAATGACGTATTGAGCCTGCCCTGTGGCCGTATCCACATAGGCGGCCTGATCGGAGATTTTTTCGAGGTTGACGTAGCTACCCGTGGCGTCGAAGATATCGCGCAACTTGGTGGCTAGTTCGATGCGCTGTGGCAAGCTGCGGCCCTGCTCTGGAATCACATCAGCCGCTTTTTCGGGCTGATACGTCTCTGGCATGAGAAAGTGCAGGTGGCGAGCCGCCGCCTCGCGGGGCGTTTCCTGTGAATAGGACAGCTCATCGCCTTCCTCTGACGGAGCCGGAGGATCAGGCGGAGGGGTCGCCTGGGTAGAGGTATCAACAGAGGTGGTATCAGACTGGGCCTGTGCCAGCGAGAGGCTGGCGATGAGCAGCAGCCCAAACAGCAACAAATGTTTCATGTGGTAGCGGGGTAGTTGGACCAGAGCAGTCGGGTGATTGCTTCAAAGCTACGGAAAATCGAGAAAGTTGCCAGCGTGGCCGATTCACCGCATCCAGCAATCTCCCATTGCTTCCTTTGTGATACCCATTGGCCCTTACCGCTTACTCCTGGGGCTGCTCTTCGATGGCATAGTCCCACAGCTCCTGACCAGCGGCATCCAGCAGTACAAAGCGCAGTTGCCGATCTTTGCGCGGACCCGTGATCTCAATGATGCCGTAGTTGCGGATGCCCACGTGTGAGCCTTGCACCCGCAAGTCGTTGGCTTCATCCTCGGCATTGTGCGAGCCAGAGGTGAGCGGCGACACCGTAAAGTCATAAATCTTGATGTCATGGCGCTCCGTCATCGACAGCTCAGAGTGGTGGCGATCACCAGTGATAAAGATCACGTTGCGCACGGCATGCTGCCCGATAGCCTCAAGGATCGCCTCGCGATCGGAGGGCGAAATATTAGCAAAGGTCTCGTAGCGCTCCACAGGGTTGAGGACCTGCCCTCCCACACAGACGAATTTCCACTCGGCCTGGCTGCTCACCAGGGCATCGATCAGCCATTGTCGCTGCGCCTCTCCCAAGATGCTACGCTCGCCCTGCCTATGGTTGGGGGTGCGGTAGTAGCGGTCGTCGAGCAGGAAAAAGTCCGCGTCGCCCCATTGGAACATGCTCACGGTGCCACCGACCGACTCATCGATGCCGTAGGTAGGATTGCCCCAAAAGAGGCGAAAAGCCTCCAGGGCGGTTTCTTTTTCACGGTAGGAGCGGTCGCTGTTGTTGGGGCCATAGTCGTGGTCGTCCCAAATGGCGTAGTTGGGGGTGGTGGCCAGCAGAGCTTGCATCTCGGGTACGCTGCGGGTGTGGGTGTAGCGATGCATGATGCCCGTACGGCTGTAAAAGTCGGGCTCGCGCAGGTAGGTGTTGTCGCCCAGCCACAGCATGAAGTCGGGCTTTTCCTGAGCGATGGTTTCTAAGATCTCGTAGCCCCCCCCATAGCCGTTGCCAGGTCGGTCGTAGCGCGGCTCGTTGATAAAGGTGCAGCTACCCATGGCAAAGCGCATCTCGGGCGGATCGCTACGATACTGCCACAAAGGTGGCGTCTGAAAGGCTAGCTCGTAGGGGCGCTCGACAGCCTCACCATTGAGGTAGAGCTGGTAGGTGTAGCTTTGGCCCGGCTGCACCTCGTCGGCGATCAGGCGCGCCGTAAACGCCTCGTGCTCAGTCGTGGTGTAGCTATCGGTGCGAAACTCTTCTTCGCCGTGGCGGTAGGTAAAGTAGACCTCGGCAGATTCGGTGGTCTGTACCCACAACAGCGCTTCACGCATGCTGCTGTAGCCCACCATGGGGCCCGATTGTAGCAGATCGGCCTGGGCCAACACACTCAGCGCGGCCATCAGCCAAAAACAAAGAGTCAGTACTAGGTTTCTCATCTGGTAGTATATCTATTTTGAGTGCCTAAATTAGCGAAGCCGCTGCGAAAAAGCTGCGTGGGTATTTTAAGGCTGCGTTAAATACGCTAGGCCTTCGGTTCACGGTTCAAAGTTAAAGGTTGTGAGTAAATATAGCCGCTTGGGGCGGCCACTGAGTGAGCCAATATGTGGGGGCTGGCCTGTGCCAAAGCCTCCTACGCCCCTTTCATATAGGTGAGTCCATTCCATCAATCAAGCCTTCAAAAACAATGACTATCCAGCAAGCACAAGCCGCCGTCGATGAGTGGATCAACACCATCGGGGTGCGGTATTTCTCCGAATTGACCAATACAGCCATGCTCATGGAAGAGGTGGGCGAAGTGGCCCGTATCATGGCGCGGCAGTACGGCGATCAGTCCTTCAAAGCCAGCGACCGCGAGGTAGACCTGGCCGACGAAATGGCCGATGTGCTATTTGTGCTCATCTGCCTAGCCAATCAGACAGGCATCGACCTAGAGACGGCCATGCAGAAAAACTTGGACAAGAAAACCAAGCGCGACCAGGAGCGCCATCAACAAAATGAAAAATTGAAGAGAGATGGCGAATAATGGCGCAGTCGCTTTTTCCCGCTAGATTACCTAGCCGTCGCAAAGGAATCAACGGAGAAAAATCCCGCCTGAATGCCTTGTAATTCCCCTCATTAATCGAGAACTTCATAGCCTTAATTCTCACTACATACGCCCATTCACCATTACTCTCTATGGCTAATACAAAGACAAAGACGAAGTCCAAAGCCGAGGAAGTCAACCTCTACGATAAAGAGCAGGTCTTGCACTGGTACGAGCAGATGCTGCGCATTCGCAGATTTGAGGAAAAAGCCAGTCAGCTGTACATGCAGCAGAAGTTTCGCGGCTTTTGCCACCTGTACATTGGGCAAGAAGCCGTGGCAGTGGGGCTGGAGTCGGCCATTCGGCCCGACGACTATGTGATCACGGCTTATCGCGACCACGGTGGTGCGCTCGCTCGCGGCGTCGAGGCCAAGGCCGGGATGGCCGAGTTATTTGGCAAAGCCACCGGCTGCTCCAAGGGCAAAGGTGGCTCGATGCACTTTTTCTCCAAAGAGCACAACTTTTTGGGAGGGCACGGCATCGTAGGCGGTCAGATCCCCTTGGGAGCTGGCTTGGGCTTCGGAGCCAAATACCTGGGCGAAGACAAAATCGCCATCACCATGATGGGCGATGGCGCGGTGCGCCAGGGAGCCTTTCATGAGAC
>CAYVAP010000016.1:15969-18828 GCA_964449365.1 uncultured Bacteroidia bacterium | reverse complement strand
AAATATAGCCGCTTGTCGCGGCCACTGAGTGAGCCAACAGGAACGGAAGGCACATGCGGCACCTGACCACCCTATTCCCCTATTCCCTTATACCCTTATACCCTTATACCCCTGACCGTTCATATAGGTGAGTTCCCTTTGCTTATGGCGACAACTTACCCGATCCGCCCATCGATTTTCACTACCAATCATTCCTGATGCGCTTTTTCCTTCGCTTGTTTTTGATTGCGGGCCTGACTTATTTGTTGGGATGGCAACTTCCCCAATGGCCAGTATGGCCCGTAGCGGTGGGGGCTGGGCTGATTGGCTTTCTGCTGGCGCAGGCGCAAAAGCGGAGCATTTTCAGCCGACGCAAGCCCCCTCGCGCCTATGCTTTTGGGGCAGGCTTTCTGGGAGCTGGCGTAGTGTGGGGCCTGCTGAGCTGGCGCATCGATCAGGCCAATGAAGGCCGCCTGAGCGAGATGATCGCCGAACTGCTGCTGCAGGATCCTAGCCTGCACTGGCTGCTGGTGCTGCTGACCGCTCTGGTCGGGGGGCTGCTGGGAGGCATGGGAGCGATGACCGGAAACTTCCTGGGCGAAGCCTGGCGCACCCGTTGATGCCTACCCTGGCTAAAATGAAGAGGAATCCTACTGCAACTTGTGGATTTCACCAACTTTTCCGTAGCTTAATCCCTTATTTCCGAGGCACTGGCTCTTGGCCAGTTTTTTCCTATGACTCATAGAAATACCTGTCTCGATACCTACCGCTTCGCCTACGAAATTCGCAATCAACCATTCCTAATTGAAAGTACTGTCGATCAGCACTTTATGCGACAAAATTGATTAATTACTTCGTTCCGAAAGCACTACACATATTTAAGCAAATCGAATTGGCAAAGAAAATGGCTGGAAATTCAGATTCTAACATGACTCGAATTGGCGTGTTTTATGATGGCAACTACTTCGCCCACGTCAGTAATTATTACAACTACGAACACGAGCGCAAGAGCCGCCTCAGCATTTCAGGCTTACATGAGTTTATCCGCAACCAAGTCGCAGAAGAAGAAGCCGTAGATCCTCGCTTCTGCCATGTTGTGGATGCTCACTACTTCCTGGGTCGATTGGGATCGCACGACGTACAAGAGCCCAACCGCATCATCGCAGAGCGACTCTTCGACGATATCTTGATGTACGAGGGAGTCGTAACGCACTATCTTCCCTTGCGCAACAATCAAGATCGCAAAGAAGAAAAAGGTATCGACGTCTGGCTCGCGTTGGAAGCCTATGAGATGGCGCAGTACAAAAATTATCAAGTGCTAGTGCTCATCGCCTGCGACAGCGACTACGTGCCGTTGGTGCGCAAGCTCAATACCTTGGGGGTGCGCGTGATGGTGCTAGGCTGGGATTTTGAATACACCGACGAGCGTACAGGCCGCCTGCGCAAAACAGTCACCTCTCTGGAACTGATGAAGGAGGCGACCTATCCCCTCTCCATGCACGAGCTGATCGACAACAAGATCAAGCGCGACGATATGGTGATTCGCAACCTATTCATCACCAAAGAGCGACGTAGCCAAGCCAATGGCCTCTTTCGCAAGCCACTGCCAGTAGGCTCGGTGCAGCAGAGCACCATCCTCAGCCTGAAAAACGGCTACGGCTTCATCAAGATGCCGCCCAACAACCTCTACTTCCACTGGACCAACGTGGAGGACAGCGATTTCAACGACCTGCAAGAAGACGATCTGGTCGAATTCACCGTAGACAAAAACGACCGGGGTCAGGAGGTGGCCATCCAAGTGCGTCGCGTGTTCGAAGATGACGACGATGATTTTGAGGATGACTACGAAGATGACGACGAATCCTTCGAAGACGACTACCAGGGCGAAGAAATGGGGTGAGCTGTGCGCCGCTCAAAATTTGTCATAGACTCCTAGCCCGAAGAGGCTAAAATCGTATCGCACAGGGTCTTCGGAGCAAAAAGCCCGGAGGCCCTGTGTCAGTTCCAGGGCTGCCTTCCAGTCATTTTGCTTGCGCTGCAAGAGGCCCAGCTTGCGGGCTACCTTGCCGGTGTGTACGTCGAGGGGGCAAATGAGCTGATGAGGCGAAATGTCCTTCCACAAACCAAAATCCACCCCCCGATCGTCTTGGCGTACCATCCAGCGCAAGTACATGTTGATGCGCTTGGCCGAAGAGCCTGCGGCAGGGTTGGCGAGGTGCTTGTGGGTGCGCGCCGGAAAGTCTGCCACGCCCGTGATCACGCTGCGAGCATGTACAATACCGGGCCCTACGTCGGGACTCTCAGCCTGCATCGCCACCGAAAAAATCGCTTCCAGCCCGCCATGCTTGGCGTACACCTCGCGCAGCGCCAGGACCAGTGCCCTCGCGTCCACGCTGTTGAAAGTGCGATGTACAAACCCTGCCAACCGATCGAGATCGCTCTCGGTGGCCTGCCTCACAAAGTCAATAGGAGCCAAGTCCATGCGCTCCATCAGGGCCTGGCCATTGTGCAAAATGGTCTTGCGTTGACCCCAGGCAATCAGCGCCGAAAGAAAACCCGCCACCTCGATGTCTTCCTTACGTGAAAATTGATGCGGAATCCGAATGGGATCTTCCGCGATGAAGTCTGGCGTGTTGTACTGCTGGTACTTGAGGTCGAGCAGGGCTCGTAGGTCGGTGGTCATAACAGTGAACAATGAACAGTGATCTAGGTGAACAGTGAACAGTGGTCAATGAACAGTGAACAGTGATCTAGGTGAACAGTGATCTAGGTGATCGCATACTCCGGATCACCTCCGATCACCCGGATCACCCCGATCACCTCCGATCACCCGGATCACCCCGATCACCCCCGATCACCCGGATCACCCCCCGATCACCC
>CAYVAP010000016.1:12909-15869 GCA_964449365.1 uncultured Bacteroidia bacterium | reverse complement strand
GATCACCCGGATCACCCCGATCACCCGGATCACCCCGATCACCGCAGATCACCCTTGCTTACTTCTTGATCACCTTGAACTCCACCCGGCGGTTGCGGCGACGGCCCACGGCAGTGCGATTGGTAGCGATGGGGCGAGCCATGCCATAGCCTTTGACTTTGAGGCGATAGTCCTTGATCCCCCGACTGATGAGGTACTGGCGCACGGCGCTGGCGCGGTTGAGGGATAGCTCTTTTTTTTCGTTGACGTTGCCTGTGTTGTCGGTGTGGCCGCTGATCTCGATCCAGAGGCGGGGGTTGAGGTTGAGGAAAGCGACCACTCGTTCTAGCTCAGCGTAAGAGGGCTTGAGGATGTCCCACTTGCCTGTCTCGAAATAGATATTTTTGAGGATCAGGGTAGAGCCAAGGTTGATCTTTTCGAGCTGATATAGCTGTTCGGTAGAGGTCTTGTCGGAGATGGTATCCATACGGATGTCCTGGCCCAAGAACATGTAGTCTTTGGCCAGGATATTGATGCTGACCAGGCCATAGGCTGGCAGGAGAAGTACGAAGCTCCCATCGACCGAGTCGGTGATGGCGCTGCTGAGGGAGTCGAGGGTGCTGTTGTCGGTGAGGGTAATAGTGGCCTCGAGGGCGGCATGGGTTTCGCGGTCGACCACTTTGCCCAGCAGTACCGGCGGGGTCACAAAGGGACGCACCCCCTTTCTGTCCAGGTTGTCGAAGTTAACCAGCCAGAAATCTGCTTGCCCACTGTGGCCAGGCAGGGTCATGCCCTTGGGCGATTGCTCGGCGAAGCCTACCGCCACGAAGCCACCACTAGGAACCTGCGTGAGACTGGAAAGTACGTCTTTGGCCTCGTAGCCAGCGGTACGAGACCAGCGATGCTCCCCTACCGAATCGACCTTGACCAGCCAGCCATCCCAGTATCCATGGTTGAGCTTGATGTCGCCTTCACCTGTGCGCGACTGGGTCATGCCACAAAAGGCGATGCCTTTGTCCTCGGTAAAAATGAGGTCATTGATCCCCTCGGGACGAGGGCCGCCGTAGGTATGGCCCCACAGGATATTTCCCTGGGGCGTCACTTTGAATAGCCAGCAGTCGCCTTGTCCCTGTTGTCGAGAGATATGACCATCTTGGCTAAAAGTGGTTCCCCCCAACACGAGGTTGCCGACTCGGTCCATGGCAGAGGCGTGGATGTCATCATTGTCAGAGCCACCATAGTTCATTTGCCACTCCAGCGTTTGGCCGTCGGTACTAAGGCAAGTCAGCCAGACATCTTTGCGGCCCAAGTTCATGGCGACATCGCCGCCCCGCGAGTCGCTGCTGTGTACGACGAGCAGCTCCCCCTCGGGCGTTTCGTGCAGGCGACGCACTTGCTCATTGCCGGGACTTCCCATCAGCCGATCCCAGATCAGTTTTCCCTGCGGCGATAGCCGAGCCAGGTAGCTATCGAGGCCGCCGTGGTGGCGAATATCGGAGACCTGCGTAATGTCGGGCGAGCCTGATTCGCCCCCGACCAAAAAATCGCCATTGCTCAGTTGGAGAGCGGCTGTACCCATGTCATCGCCTCTTCCCCCCAAAACGCGCTGCCAACTCAGGCGGCCCCGGGAGTCTAGCTTGATCACCCACAGGTCGCTCCCTCCGAAGTTTTGGTCCAGGTCGCCATCTGCCGAGTGGCTCGTTCCTACCAGTAAAAAGCCGCCATCCTGGGTATTGATGGCCTGCCCGAGGTACTCGTTGCCGCTGCCTCCGAGAATGGTTTTCCAGAAGCGCTTGCCTTGGGTAGAGTACTTGAAGAAGATCAGGTCGTAGTTGGAGCTATGGTTGCCACGCCCCAGGCCATTGACCGAGCGAGACTCACCTCCCACTACCAGGGTGCCATCAGGCTGAAAGAGGAGTACCTTGCCTTTGTCATAGGCACTGCCCCCCATGTAAGATTGCCAAAATGCGATCTGGCCGCTGAGCGTGTGCCCGGCAAGGAGCAGGTACAGGCAGCCTAGGCATCGACGTAACATGCTCATGAAGTCAAACTTTGCGCAAATTCGGCTTCGAAGATAGCACGATTCAGGGGATAACTCTCATGCGCGCGGGCCAGCCATTGCTTTTTGCTGAGCCAACGGGCGGCTTCGATCTGCTCATCGGCCTGAGGCTCAAGGGAATATTGGCTACTAGCCTGCATACGAAACCAGTGGGTGGTTTTCAATACCCAATGCCCTCGCTCGAAGTAGCTGTGGTAGGTCTCGGCGATTTGGGGGCCCAGCTCGACCTCGGGCAGGCCCGTCTCTTCGCACACTTCGCGGGTGGCGGCCTCTGCGATGCTCTCGCCTTGCTCGACGTGGCCCTTGGGCAAGGTCCAGCGGTCGCGGTGGTAGATGCACAAGTATTCTCCCCGCTCGTTGCGTACCAAGCCACCCGCAGCGGTCTTGTGAAAAAATCGCTCCCTCAGTGCCTGCCAGAAAGACTGCCGCTCGTCCTGCGCAGCAAAGCGCAGCGTGATCTGACTGTTGAGCTGCCGCAGCGATTCGTCAGTGAGCAGGCCCAATGCTTCCTCCACCGTGGGCGACCCGTGAGGGGGCACCATCACGTAAAACTGCCGTTCGTCGGCATGGGGGGCCCTCATTTGCTCGTATAGCTCCCCAAAGGGCGTGAGCGTATAATCAAAGCGCCGCTGTGGGTCGCTGAGCTCAAAGCTCAGGCAAAGGTTAAGCGCGAAAATTTTCATAGCTTTCAACGAGAACAGGGAACAGTGATCAATGATCAGTGAACAGTGATCAGGGAACAATGAACAGTGAACAGTGATCGAGGTGATTGAGGTGATCGCACACCCTGGATCACCCCGATCACCCGGGATCACCCCCGATCACTAAGATCACCCCGGATCACCCCCGATCACTAAGATCACCCGGGATCACCCGGGATCACCCCCGATCACTAAGATCACCCCGGATCACCCCCGATCAC
>CAYVAP010000016.1:0-12809 GCA_964449365.1 uncultured Bacteroidia bacterium | reverse complement strand
GATCACCCGGGATCACCCCCGATCACTAAGATCACCCCGGATCACCCCCGATCACTAGGATCACCCCCGATCACTAGGATCACCCCGATCACTGAGATCACCCCTTTATCTAATCTCTCATTTAACGATTAATCTCGTGATAAGCAGTAAAATAGCGCAGGATCTCCTAGAAATCAAAGCGGTACGATTCAGCTTGGCCCCCCCTTTCACCTGGGCTTCGGGCTGGCACTCACCTATCTACTGCGACAATCGTAAAGCCCTTTCTTATCCGAGCTTGCGGCGCTACATTCGTGATGCATTCGTGGCGCAGGTGCGCGAGCGATACCCTCAGGCGACGGGCATCGCGGGCGTGGCTACCGGTGCGATTGCGCAAGGAGCCTTGGTCGCCGAAGCCCTAGACCTGCCTTTGATCTACATTCGCAGCCAAGCCAAAGGCCACGGTATGCAAAATCTGATCGAAGGGGCAGTGGATACCGCAGGCAAGTACGTGGTGATCGAGGATCTGATTTCTACCGGAAAAAGTAGTGTGGCCGCAGTGAAAGCACTACAAGCAACGGGGGCAGAGGTGCTAGGGACTTTGGCGATCTTCAGCTATGGGTTTCCTCAGGCCGAGGCCGCCTACGCCGAGACGGGTACGGATTTTCACACCCTCACCGATATGGCTGCGCTGATGCGGGCGGCTGAGGCGGCTGAGTACTTGCAGGCTGAGCAAAAAGCTGTGGTCGAGACCTGGCAGGCCGATCCTGCCCATTGGGAAGCAAGCTGAGGGCTCGAAGCCCTACCAGGAAGGCGACCGCTCGACGGCGATGACCTCTACTTGCTCACGAGCGAAGTGGAGCATGTGATCATGGCGGTAATGATAGAGAGGAGTTGGCCCATCCAATGTACGCAAATCTGCCTCGAACATGAGGCGATCAGCGATCTGATGAGCCTTTGATAAGGGTTCTCTGCCGGAGATTCTTTACCTTTGTCTGTAAACCAATCGTAAAACCCGCTCACCCATATGAAAGGGGCGGAGGAACATAGGGGCGCAGGGGGCTTCGGCCCAGGCCAGCCCTCCATATTGGCTTACTCAGGGGTTGCACCTGCGGGGCAATCCTACGACCTTCCAACCATAACTTCTCATGCCTGAATCTACCGAACATAGCTTTCTCGCCAAGCTCGACGGCAGCGGCCTGCAAGCGTTCATCAAAAATGTGCGTGGCCACGCGGGCGAACTCACCATCGAGGTGGCGCGGGAAGACCTACACCGGGTGCTAGAGATACTCAAGCATCAGTATGATTTCAACTACCTGGCTGATATCATCTCGATCGATCACTACGAAGACGAGCGCCGCTTTGAGCTAGGCTACAACCTGGTATCGATGGCCAATCGGCAGCGCATCCGGGTATCGGTGTTTTTAGAAGAAGACGACCCGACCATCGATACCGTAACCGACCTATGGGCGGGAGCCGACTGGTACGAGCGCGAGGCGTTCGATATGATGGGCCTTCGTTTCAATGGCCACCCCGACCTGCGTCGCATTTACATGCCCGAAGATTTTACCTGGTACCCCATGCGCAAAGAGTTTCCGCAGTTGGGCATCCCTGGCTCGATCGAGTTGCCGGAAAAAGATCCCCCGAAGTCTTATAAATAAGGGGGAATGCGAGAAACGTGATCCATAATCACGAATTTCAAATGCGAAGCCTTGGCATTAGTTTCGACCCGGAAAATGTACCTCACCTGTATGAACGGCTAGGGGTATAAGGGTACAAGGTGGTCAGGCACTTTGGTCAGCCCCCGTTCATATTGGCTCACTTAGTGGCCGCGACAAGCGGCTATCTTTACTTTCAACCTTGAACCCTGAACCCTGAACTTTGAACCACGACACTAATGCCTAGGCTGTGCAGCATAAAAAGAACAAGGGTGCTACAGATTAAGTATCTGAAAGGGTTTGAAAATGAGCGTTGTAGCCAATAGCTTTTCGGCGGCTTGCAAATCCGTGCCACGCTGGGGTGGTCCGAAATGGTCTAAGAATAAGGTTACTTCGTTTTTTTCCAAAAAACTCGGGACTATGCACAGCCTACGTATATCGTACTCTTTATCCCTCCTCCCTCAAGCTACCCCAAAATGAATCCTTCCCCGCCGTTTGTCGTTCCAATGCATAGCGATATCGAGGTCGGCGGTGAGCTACCGCATCCCTTCATCAATCAATCAATTTCGTGAGTCAATCGAGAAACCAACGATTTCAGCGCCTGGGCATCATTGCTGCCATCATTTTGGGGGTGCTTTTACTAGGCTACATTACCGGCGAGCTAGAAACGGCCATCGATATTCTACGAGCCACTGGGCTAGTATTGATCGGCATCACCATCCTGGTCAGCATTCACGAGCTGGGGCACTTCATGGCCGCCAAAGCCTTTGGAATGCGAGTGGAGGTTTTCTCGATTGGTTTTCCGCCCAAACTCTTCAGCTTCCAGCGAGGCGACACCGACTACCAAATCGGCGCGACGCCCCTGGGCGGCTACGTGAAAGTCTCGGGCATCATCGATGAGTCCTTTGACTCCGATACCATTTCTGCCGAAAAGCGCCGTACTCAGTACAGCAAAGAAGACCTCCAATACTTCGAAAATCACCCCGAAGAAGCCCCTGACTGGATGCCCAAGCCTTGGGAATACCGCTCCAAGCCCGTTTGGCAGCGGCTAATCTTCATGCTCGGCGGGGTGACCATGAATGTCCTGCTGGGCATCGTGATCTTCTCGATGATGGCTTACAGCTTTGGGGAGCAACGCATCCCCATGTCAGAAGCCCGCTATGGCATCGAGGTCCCCGGCGATGGCCCTTCGCTGGGCAGCATCGTGGGCTTTCAGACTGGCGATACCTTGCTGTCCTTCAAAGGACAGCGGTTTTCATACCTGAGCGATTATCAGGATGAGCAAAACCTGCTGGCCGATGATGCTTACTACGACGTGCTGCGCAACGGAGACACGGTGCGCCTCGATGTGCCGAGCGATATTCAGAATTATTTTAGCCGCGATAGTGTGCTAGGGCTGCTCTTCATGCCCAACATCCCCGCGATCGTGAAGATCGATACCTCGCAGCGGGCCCGCAATTACCCGGCTTATCAGTCGGGGGTGCGCGACGGCGACCAGATCATTCGCCTGGACTCGATGCCCATTCGCTACTTCAGTGATTTGCGTCGCTTTATGGCAGGGAAAGCCAAGCAATCTATCCAGGTAACGGTGTTGCGAGGCACAGACACGCTGCAATTTGACGCTCAAATCGGCAATGAACCCATCTTAGGCGTGGCGCCAGATTATCAGGGCGTCTTTGCAGTAGAGACCCGCAAATACGGGTTTTTCGAAGCCTTTATCCCCGGTACGCGGCAGGCTTTCGGCTTTGTCTCCTCCAACGTGCAAGGCATCAAGAATCTGACCCGGCCCGAGGTCAACGCCAGCGAGTCGGTGATGGGGCCCTTTCAAATCGCCAAGCTCTACTTGCGGGTCTTCGAAGAAGGAGGCGTGGTGTACTTTCTGCGGCTCACTGGCATGCTCAGCATGATCTTGGCTTTCGTCAACATTCTTCCCATTCCTGCCCTCGACGGCGGGCACGTCGTCTTTCTCTTGATCGAAGGCATCACCCGACGCGAGCTTTCTCCCAAAGTGCGCCTAGTAACCCAGCAGATCGGCTTTTTTATCATCATTGGCCTGATGCTACTGATCCTCTTCAACGACGCTTTCCGTCTGATCAGCTAGCGTCGCTCGCATCCCGAAAATTGCTCTCCATGAATTGGCGCTCTCTTTTTGCCTTGCTGCTCTGTGTGCTCTGTGTCCTACCCGTTCTGGCACAGCGCCCCAAACCCAAAGACTACGGCATCAACTCTCGCAAGGCGCTCAACCTGTACCTCGACGGTCAGGAGGCTGCCCGCCGCCGCATGCGAGATCAGGCCATCCGGTACTTCGAAGAGGCGGTAAAGATCGAACCCACCTTTGGGCGCGCCCACTACGAGTTGGGGATCAATGCCTACCTGAGAGGCAACTACGAAACTGCACACTTTCACTTGGCCGAAGCCAAAGAGTATGTGCAGGAGCCACTGCGCGACCTGCGCTTTTTTCTGGGGATGGCTTGCTTCAACACTGCCGCATACGATAGTGCCTACGCCAGCTTGCTGCTCTTTTTGGAAAAAGGAGAGGGCCGCAAGGTCGACCTGCAAAAAGCCGCGATCTCGCTGCGCCATGCGGCTTTTGCGCGAGAGGCCATCGCTGACTCGGTGGCGTTTCGCCCTCAAGGGCTAGGGCCTGCCATCAACAGCGAGCGGGATGAATATTTGCCTTACCTGACGGCAGATGCGCAGGAGTTGCTGTTTACAGCCCGCCGACCTGGCAATGTCGGAGGCTACAACAACATGCTCGGCGACTATTCCGAAGACTTTTACCTCAGCCAAAAGAGCGATACGGGATGGACGCAAGCCGAAAACCTGGGCCCGCCCATCAACACGCCAGAAAATGAGGGGGCGGCTACCATGACAGAGGATGGTAACACCATCTACTTCACAGCTTGTAATTTGCCTGGCGGCTTTGGGCAGTGCGACATCTATCGCTCCACTCGCCAAGGCAGCCGATGGAGCGAGCCCGAGTTGATGCCCGCACCAATCAACACCAAATATTGGGATGGACAACCTTGCCTCGCGCCCGATGGCCAATCGATGTATTTCGTCTCGACTCGCCCTGGTGGCATGGGGAGCTATGACATCTGGGTGTGTGCCAAGCAGGGTGATCTCTGGACCAATCCGCAACCGCTCGATAGTACCATCAATACCCAGGGGCATGAAGATTCCCCCTTTTTGCATGCCGATGGGATCACGCTCTATTTTTCCTCCGACTTTCATCCTGGTTTTGGCAGTGAGGACCTATTCGTCAGCTATCGAAAGGAAGACAGCGGCTGGACAGAGCCCCAGAATCTCGGTTACCCACTCAATACCGTAGCTAATGAGAGCAACATTTTTGTGACTGCCAATGGTCGCCTGGGCTTTATCAACTCTACCCGGCAGGCAGGCATGGGGGGGAGCGATATCTATAGCTTCGAACTAGATGATCGAATTCGCCCTCAGGTAGCTACCTTTCTGCGCGGCACAGTAGTCGATAGCGTAACCCGAAAGTCCTTGGCTGCTAACATCCAGCTCATCGACGTCGAGAGTGGCGATACCATTCGGCAGGTACAGTCCGATGCAGCGGATGGTACTTTCCTCATGAGCCTTCCGTTGGAGCGAGAATATGCCGCTTTTGTGGAGGAACCGGGGTATCTCTTTGCTTCGAAAAACTTTTTCCTCAAGGATTTGGCGGAAGAAACGTACTTCGAATTGCTGATCGAATTGTCGCCCATCCGCAAAGGGATCAAGGTGGAGCTGAGCAATATTTTCTTCGAATCTGGCCAGTACGAGTTACAAGAAAGTTCCAAGCCTGAGTTGACATTCTTGGTCGATTACCTGAAGCAAAACCCTGGGTTACGTATCGAAATTCAAGGCCACACTGACAACGTGGGCAGCGAAGCTGATAATCAGACCTTGAGCCAAAAACGCGCCGAGGCGGTACGTGAGTATTTGATCGAGCAGGGGATAAAGATAGATCGGATCGAAGCAAATGGCTATGGCGAGAGTGAACCCATTGCCGATAATGAGACGGAAGCAGAAAGGGCTCAAAATCGCCGCACAGAGTTTAAAGTGCTGGAAACAGAATAAAAATTTTCGCTAGAAGTACACAGGCAACTTTTGGTCGATTCGCCGCATAAAGCGATAGAGCTTGTGCGGCAAGTGCTGCTGCTGAAACTGCAAAGATGCTTGTTCGCGGACAGTATAGCCGTGGTGGTTGTAGTTGAAATCACGCAAATTGAATTGATACCCAATCAAAATGAGGGTGCAGACAAAAACCGCAATCGGAGTAAACCGACCAGCCAAACTAAACATCGAGAAAGAAAAAAGGCTGAAGAGATTGATGATAATTCCCAGCACCAAGATTAGCGCCACATCATAGTTGTTCCACCACCAAACCTTTCCCCAGCCGCCGATGTAGGTGTCAAGGGGGAAAAATAGCCGAATACCTCCCCAAGGGCCACCCGGGGTAAAGAGATCGCCCAGCAGGTGCAGACCATACCCTAGCGCAAAAGCGACGAAATAAGGCCCTAAGTAGCCAGCCGCAGAGAGCACACTAGGTGCCCGCCTGAATCCACGCGCGTACACCTGACTGCTGCTCAGCCATGCCAACAGCGTGAACAGCACGAAGCCAAGCAAAGAGTGAAAAAAGCCCTGATGAGAATACCACGCCTGACCAAAATATATCTCAGTGCCAGACTGGTTGAGGCCCAGCCAAGTTCCAAACGTCTGATCGAAGCCGGGCCAAATGGTCATCGTGTCGAGATCGGGAAAAGCCCCTCCCACTGCACCCATCAGCACAATCTTGACCCGCTGGGTCGGTCTACACCGACACAAAGCAGCCACTCCCGTTGCGGCACAAATGCCGCTCAACACCTGTGTGATAATATCCATGCGATTATCGAACCTGTACGTTTGCTAGTTTGTTTAGCTGCATCTAGATAAATCTCTGTGAGACGCTGAGGCCCACGCAGTAGATCAAAGAAGGCGAGCAAAATATAACGTTTTCCATATATAACTCCCCTTTGAGCGTAGTGTTATGTTCAGGGAGAAGATTTTTGTGCTTTCCCTCAAATGGGGGACGGTGAGCCGTGGCAAACCTCCGCCGATAGCCTGGCGTAAAACCGTTGAATCAAAGCTGACGGTCAAACAATCTACTCGTTATGTCAAAGCTTATTTCCTACATATTAGTTTCTTTGATGGTAAGTTTGTCGACCCTGGTCACTTATCACTTCCTCGTGCTCACCCCCGATGCGGAGGCATCGGCAGGGAAGACGAAGGGCTACGATCTGCGCACAGATGACGCGATGGTCAGGGTCCCTGAAGACTCGTTTGCGCGGGCGGTTCGCTTCGATTTGGCCAGCGCCCATGCCTCTACCCCTGCGGATTTTCACCTAGCAGCCGAGCGCACCATGCCCGCAGTGGTACACATCAAGTCGATTCTCACCACGAAGGGCCGCAGCAACTACGACGCCTTCTACGAGTTGTTTGGGCTACGCCCTCAGCCAAGCAGTGGGCGACAGCAGATGTCTACTGGCTCAGGGGTGATCCTTTCTCCCGATGGCTACATCGTCACCAATAACCACGTGATTGAGAAAGCCGACGAACTGACGGTAACCCTTTTTGACAACCGCAGCTACTCGGCCACCGTGATCGGCACCGATCCCTCTACCGACCTGGGCCTGATCAAGATCGAGGCCCAAGACCTCCCTCACGTCGATCTAGCCGATTCGGATGAGGTGCAGGTAGGTTCTTGGGTGCTAGCCGTAGGTAATCCCTTCAACCTCGCCTCCACTGCCACGGCTGGCATCGTGAGTGCCATCGGGCGAGATCTGGAAATCATCAAAGATCGGATGGCCATCGAGTCGTTTATCCAGACGGATGCAGCGGTGAATCCTGGCAACAGTGGCGGTGCCCTGGTCAATCTGGCAGGAGAACTCATCGGGGTCAATACTGCGATCGCTTCGCCTACCGGGACTTATGCGGGCTATGCCTTTGCGGTGCCAAGCAACATCGTGCGCAAGGTGGTGGCCGACCTCAAAGAGTACGGCGCGGTGCAGCGTGCCTTTTTGGGCATCCGCTACGCCGATGACCTAAACAGCGACGTCGCCGCTAAAGAGGGGATCGACCTAACCGAAGGGGTCTTGTTGAGAAAGCTCGCCGAAGGGGGCGGGGCCGATCAGGCAGGCCTGCGCAGTGGCGATGTGGTCGTGGCCATCGATGGCATTCCCATCAAAAACGACGCAAAATTGCTCGAAGTGGTAGGCCGCAACCGACCCGGTGATCAGGTCAGCGTAAGGGTGTACCGAAAAGGCAAGTACCGCACCTTCGAGGTGCAATTGACCGATCAAAACGGCAACGTGCAGCTCAATGCCCTGCGGCGCAATCCGCTGCTCAGCGAACTAGGCGTGGTTTTGGAAGAGGTGGATCAAAATACCTTGCGCCGCTTCGGCCTCGACCACGGCATCAAAGTTACCCGACTTTATGCCGGCCTCATTCGCAAGCAGACCGAGATGGAAGAGGGCTTCATCATTTTGCAAGTCAATGGGCGCGAAGTCTCCTCGGTCAACGAGCTGATCACTCGGCTGGAAAAAGCCAAAGGCCCCACCGAGCTGGCAGGGTTTTATCCTGGATATCGTCGCCTGTATGCATATCGCTTCCAGCGCGAGTAGCGCCAGTACCTCATAGTGGTTATCTCAATGGTTGCGGCCGCGGCCGAGGGGCCTTTCCTCCCCCAAAAAAAGCCCCCGCTCATATCGGAGCGGAGGCTTTTTTCGTCGCAAGAGAAAATCGGTCTTTAGCGTACGATCAGGCGACGCTGGGCCCGCCCTTGCTCAGTGATCACTTGCAGGGAGTAAAAACCCGCGCTGAGCTTGCTGAGGTTCCAGCTTTGCTGGTACTGATGATGGCGATCTACCTGCTGCTGACGCACCACCCGCCCCTGCGGGTCGATCAGTTGCAAGGACATGGCCTGGGGCTGGTCCAGCTCGATCCGGATCATCACTTGATCCTGCGCGGGGTTGGGCGAAAGCTGCCATTGACTGAGGCCAGCGGCTTGCCAGGTCTGCTTGATACTCGTGGCGTCGACGGTAACGCTTTCGGTAACGCTACAGCCGTTGAAGTCGGTGATGGTGACGTCGTAGGTGCCCTCGGCTAGGTTGGTCGCCGTGTCAGTGGTGGCACCCGAGGTCCAACTGTAAGTGTAGGGGCCGATTCCACCCGTAGCGCTCACGGTAGCCGCGCCGCCGCCGATGCTGCCAGCTCCCTTCAACATTTGAGCCGTGGCGCTCAGGGGGGTAGGCTCGATCAGGGTAAAGTCATCCGTAGCCGAGCAACCGCCCGCATCAGTAACCGTAACGGAGTAGCTCCCTGGGCCCAGGTCCATGATTTCCTCGGTGGTAGCACCATTTGACCAGGCGTAGGTGTAGCCCTGCCCGTTGGTGATGGCTTCTAGGGTGGCGTCGGCGCTGCCATGGCAGCTAACCAGATCGGCGGCAATTGCCACGCGAGGCGGGGTGCTGACTTGTACCCGAGTAGGCAGCTCAAAGCTACAGCCCGACTGATCGGTGATAGTAGCGGTGTAGGTCCCCGCTGAGAGGTTGTCGGCTACCAGTCCCGTGGCAGAGCTATTGCTCCAGTTTACCACGTAGGGCTCGCTCCCCCCGGTCAGTTGTAGCTCGATGCGACCATTGGAGGCCGCAGGGCAAGCGACGTTGTCTACCATCAGCTCATCGACCGTGATGACGGAGCCATTGTCGCAGAAATACATGCCAGGTGATTTGGTCGCCATCAAAATTTCTTGGGTCGCGTGGTTTTGAACGTAGGCGACCACGTGCATCAGGCTGCCATCGAAGATGGGATTGATGCTGCGAGTGCCAGCTACGGTGGTCGTACTGCCGTCATAAGCCACTGGGGTACCGTTTGCACTGGGGATCATGTAGCGCATGGTGTAGAAGTAATCCTTCTCCCCGTTGCTACCGGTAGGCTGGGGGTAGTACAGCTCATTCTGCACCACCGCGACATGAGCGCGGATGTCCTGGCCGAGGTATTCCTGGTTTACGGGGGTGAAGTCTACCGAGACGTCGATGTTGCTACCGCTGATACCCTCCTCGATGTCGATGGCTACCTCGCCGGGGAGGTTGTCGCCGCTACTGACGTCATTTCTGATGACGGCCGAGGAGTTTTTGTCAGTCGTACCGTTGATGTAAGCCGTCGGGATGGCGTTGACACCATAGTAGCTTACCCGCGTAGCGTTGTCGGCAGGATTGAACAGGCGACGGGGATCAGTCTGTCCCAAAAATACCGTAACGAACTTCAGGTGAGCCACCGCGGGGTAATTGTTGTCGACCACGTTGTCCAAGATGGGGTTTCCGAAAGCACAGGGCCCACAGTTGTGGGCGGTAAAGGACTCGATGAGCGAAAGCCGATCAGGCGGGGTCTCGATCACCCGCACCGTGGTGGTGGCTTCGTTGTTTTCTGGCGTGGGGTCATTGCTGCTGTTGGGGTACTCTAGCCAGGCTCGCAGCTCATAGGTGCCCGGAGCCGTAGGCTGCCAGGGGATTCGGTGGGTAACGGTATTGCCAGGGTTGGCGATGTGGTGGGCACCGATAGTTTGGCCATCGACGCTATAATAAAATTTTACGTCAGAGAGGCCCGCGTTCCCCACGTTGATCAGATCGGCAGACACTTTGAAAGGCCCTTCGTTGATCACGACGAGATCCGAGGGGGAGAGATCGAGCATCTCCACATCGTTTTGCGGCTGATTGCCCAGGCTGAAGGCGTAGTAGCTGTTGTCGTTAGGCGAGGTGCCGTTGGAGGCCAGGTTGGCCAGGTTGGGAGAGCCATCGACCTGGATGGCGTTGCTTTGATCGAATTGCAGCCCCAAGGTCAAGCTCGCAGACCAGCTAGCGAAAGCCGGACCACGCTGATCAACCAGGTAGATACGGTTGGTGCCCTCCTCCAGCACGATGCTCCAGTAGATATCGGCGATAGGAGCATTCGCTTCTTCGTATTCGAAGGCGCGGTAGGTGATCCAGTATTGCCGATTAGGAGAGCTACCAAAGGTCCTGGCAGTAACCAATTCTGAGGCCGAAACCGTCTTGAGGCCCCAAATCGCAATGCTATTGTTGGGAATCTCTGCCGAGGGTAGAGCCGTATTATCGACACCTGGCACGTCGGTGGCTGACAGGTCAAAGGTCAAAACCCCAGTGGTGGATACTTTGAACTGATTGTAGGGCTGACCATTGAACAAAAATCCGAAAGGAAGCGAAACCGCATCAGACCAGGCTTGCGAGGTGCCACCAGTGAGGATAGTGGTCCAGCCACTGGGTAGGCCACTGGTTTCCTGTTCAGTATTGAGTCCCCCAGGGTTGCGCCCCACGTTTTGATAGCTCAAAATGTAGTACTGAGCCCAGCTTGGCAAACTGAGGGCTAGGAACAAAAGCGTGAATAAAACTTTTTGCATAACCAAAGAAGTTGAAGTAGGTAAAATCGGACCGGAATTGCACGATGCAGCAGGTACGGAAAGGTTTTAGTAGAAAGTACACATCGAGAAAGAGAAGAGAAGCAAGAGTGGAACAAGAGAAACAAGAGGTTTGGATAGCAACTTCACATCAAGAATGGGACAAGAGAAGCAAGAGGTTTGGGTAGCAACTTCACATCAAGAAAGACAAGAGAAGCAAGAGGTTGTGGTAGAAATTGGTAGAAAGTATGCATCGAGGAGGGCGCGTGGAGCCTTTCGAGGTGAGTCACTCCGGAATAAATTTCCTTCTTTCCAAATATAAAGAAAACCGCAGATGATCCATAGCCTATTTGATGAATAGCGATATGGCGGGGGCTTAGCTACTGGCTTGTCCGACCTGATCGAGGCGTCTGCGTAGCTTTTCTGCCAACTGATCGAAATGCGCCTCTAGCTTTGCATTACTTCCTCGTAGCCCTGCTACCACTTGATCGGCCCAGTCGACGTAGGCGCGACGGCGCTTATCGGGCCAGTCTGCTGGCGGGTGAAAGAGCAGATCGCTCAGGTTGGCGCATTTGTCAGCCAGTTTTACCAGCTTGGCAGCAGCCGACAAGTCAGGCGCATGCAGTACCTGCAACTGCTTCCGCTGCTCTTTGGGCAGGGACTTGTCATCGGTGAGGGCCTCGACAATGGCCCGCACCTCCACGCCAAACTGTTGGTCGATCTCCCGGGCCGAGGTTTCGGTATCCTCTAGGGTATCATGTAGCAGCCCTGCGATCAGAACGGGCTCTTCGCGTATGCCGCCCGTATGCCACAGCAGATACAGCACGTCGATGAGGTGGTTGATATATGGGCTCAGATGCCGATCTTTGCGGCGTTGATGTCGATGCTTTTCTGCAGCAAAATGCATGGCGTCGATGATGGATTGGGTCAATTGCATAGTGGTTTCTCCTTAGGCTTGTACGGTTTACCCCTTGTAGCCTTGCATTCTCCTCTCCTGGTAGGCTTAGCGCCCCTACCCCGTCAATAGGCAGGCTTTATGCTGGGTATAAGGATAACATACACAAAATTTCTCGATCATACACCCCTGCCCGATACTCCGGGATGATTTCTGCTCATCCCCCTGGCGCGGCGTCTTTACCAAGGCAGGCCATTCTCCCAACCTCTGCACAAATGGTCGGGTAGATTTCGACCGATCATCCTATGATTCAGCGACTTGATCCCCTAATGTAGGCCATTTGCCAAGGAGGCAGATGTTGCAACATAGATTGTGAGTATCTATGCATCAGAAACTCACGCTAAATCTCCCTACTTACTATGTTTGAGCGATCTTTCAGCAGCTTCCAACCCAAAAAGAGAGAATACGTGCTGACGCAACCTGAGCGAATCCGCGAGAAGGCGCTGCTAGCTCTTTGTATGATGATGTGCTTGGGGTTTTTCGTCAAAATCGTTTTTCTGTAATTAGGTTAGGTGAATAGGGAATCTGTATCCATTCCCAAGCTGGGTCTTTCTTGACCTGGCTTTTTTTCTCACCTGTATGAACGGTCGGGGGAATAAGGAAATAAGGGTATAAGGTGGTCAGGTACAGCATTTATACTGCGTGGCGTAAGGATTGTAGCGTCGTGAGACACGATAACTTATGGATAACAAGGCCATTCAATCAATCAACAACTCACCTATATGAACGGTCAGGGGTATAAGGGAATAAGGTGTAAGGGTATCAG
>CAYVAP010000015.1:0-19216 GCA_964449365.1 uncultured Bacteroidia bacterium | reverse complement strand
AATCCTGATCACAGCGTGTCATTGCGCGAAGCGGTCATGCGAGGACTTCCCCCCCACACCGGTCTGTACATGCCCCAGCGGCTAGGGCCGCTGCCCGCTGACTTCTGGGCCAGGCTGCCCCAGATGGATTTTCCCACTTTGGCCTACGAAGTATCGCGGGCTTTTTGTGGGGACGCCGTACCCGAGGCCGAGCTTCGCCAAATGACGACCGACGCGCTGGGCTTCGAAGCGCCATTGCATTCTCTAGCAGAAAACTTGGCGGTGTTGGAATTGTTCCACGGCCCTACTCTGGCCTTCAAAGATTTTGGGGCGCGATTTATGGCTCAGCTGATGAGCTACTTTGTACAAAAGGACACCGACGAGCGTCCGCTCACCATCTTGGTAGCCACCTCTGGCGATACGGGCGGTGCCGTGGCCAATGGATTTTTTGAGGTACCTGGCGTCGAGGTGGTGGTGCTCTATCCCTCGGGGCAGGTCAGTGCCTTGCAAGAAAAACAACTGACCACCTTGGGGGGCAATATCACGGCCTTGGAGGTAGCCGGCAGTTTCGACGACTGTCAAGCGCTGGTCAAGCAGGCTTTTCTCGACCCTGAGTTGAGCGAGCGTCTGCGGCTTTCCTCGGCCAATTCGATCAATATCGCGCGCCTGATTCCGCAGAGCTGGTACTACTTTCGGGCCTGGCAGCAGTTGCCAGCGGGGCATGGTCCGGTGGTGTTTTGTGTGCCGAGTGGAAATTTTGGTAATCTCACCGGTGGGTTACTGGCCCAGCGGCTAGGTCTACCAGTGGCTCATTTCATTGCCGCCACCAACGCCAACGACGTGGTACCGCTCTATCTGCACAGTGGCCAATATGAGCCACGCCCTTCGGTAGCCACCATCTCCAACGCGATGGACGTGGGCAACCCCAGCAATTTTGTGCGCATGCGAGATCTCTTTGGGGCCTCGTGGCCCGCCATGCAAGCCGCGGTGTCGGGCTACCGCTTTGATGATGAGGAGACTCGCCAGGGGATTCGCGACGTGTGGCAACGCTACCAATACGTCATCGACCCGCATGGAGCAATAGGCTATCTCGCTACTCGCGCCTACCTACAGAGGCAGCCAGAGCACTATGGCATCCTCCTGGAAACGGCGCATCCAGCTAAATTTTCGACAGTGGTGGAGGAGGAAACAGGCCATCCCGTGGAGATACCTGAGCGCCTGGCGCGCTTGCAGGATCGGCAGAAAGTGGCTGAGCCGATGGATAAGGAGTTTGAGGCGTTTAAGGAATGGCTGATGAAGCGATAAAGCGATGCAGAATAATATGGAGTGCCACTGCCAGGACTCGAACCTGGATCAAGCGTTTAGGAAACGCCTATTCTATCCCTTGAACTACAGTGGCTAAAGGGCCTTGGGTATGGTTTGATATAAACCGTGGCAAGTTACGTAAAAATTGGGGGGAGGGTCAACCATCAGTACCGAATACCGCTGAGGCAAATAATGTCGGCGTAGCTGCGGCTGTTGGAGATGACGGTAAGGTAGCAGGGAAGCTCACCTTTGGTACTAGGCGTGAGGGTCACGGTGATTTTTCCTTGCTGACCAGGTAGGATGTCAGACTCGGGAAAGGTGACTTCCAGGCCCTCACAGCGAAATTTTACTGCTTGAATACGCAAAGGAGCGTCGCCGGTATTGGTACATATTACTACTTCGGTACGGGTTTCGTTACGTTCGATGTAGCCCATATCTACCTTGTTCCGATGCCAATAGACGCGGGTGGTTGGCGGGGTGCGTGGCTTTCCGACCTGGATGCGAGAGTCTGGGGTAGCAGATCTCTCCGGAGGAACATAATGCTGTGAATAGGCCGGTAATTGAAAAAGCAAGATGGTAAGAACGAGAAAGCTAGTACCCTTCATGCAGGCTGTGACTTATTGGGTCGATTACAGCTTAAGCTAGGGAAAAGCACAGTGGTTAATCAATCGTATTTTGTCTGATTCCTAACGAATACAGCAGGGTGGTAAGTACAGTAAAAAAGCGAGAGATGAAAGATTTATGGCAGCGGGCTAAGTATTGATCGCTTACTCCAAGACTCGTTTGGAGGTAAAGTAGCCATACACCCAACCTTCGAGATCTTCGAAGCGGACGTGATACCAGTAGTCGTTCATGTCTTCGATCGCCATGCGCTCGCCTCGGTCGATGATGGTGCATACGTCTCCTGCCGAGAGCTCAGCGATGCCTTTGTTCTGATAATCAATGGGCTCACTGTGCAGTGAGGTGCCCCTTTGAGTGATGAAGAGCTTGTCTTCGGCAGGGGGTGCCTCGTCAGCCGGCGGCACATAGTTGGGATCGACGGCCACCTTGAGGGTATCGATTTCATTCAGAATGAAGGGGCGCATCACGGAGTTTTGGGCTACGTCGCGAGAAGCGATTCTTTCAAGCTGATTGAGCCGGGACTGGAGGTTCTCGTCTTGTAGGGCTTTGAAGTAAAGCAAGGCTACCTGCACGTCGCGTTTGGCAAAGGTGAGGTTCTTTTTACGCCTGATCCAGCCTTTCTTCTTTTTGTCTCGATAAGAAACATGCAACCATTCGCCGTATTTACCGGGATTTTCGGGATTTTCGATTACCACCACGATCTCCCCCGGTATAAAGCGATCATCGCGCAGGGTCATCAGGTCTGGGCGGCGGTGAATCTCGGCTGCTTCCGTCATCACGGCCAGGCGGCCATGTTTTTCGAAGACGTAGTCGTGTACCCAGCCTTCTTGTCCGTCGAGCAACCTGACGAACATGTAGTTTTTGCCCTTCACTTCTACCTCGGGGGTATCCAGCACCATCTCTACCTTCTCGCCGTAGCGAATCGGTACGATGTAGTTGCTTTTTCCATCTTTGGCGGTTTTTTGATTGCCGGGCTCGCGGCGCAGGCCCACCGGATCGTAGACGCAGATGGCCACGCGATCGATGGGGATATCGAGCGAGTCCATGGGCTCGGGCTCGGGCAATTGCTCAGGTGCTGTAGCCGCTTTTTGGTCGCTGACGCAACTCTGCATAGCACTGATGATCAGTGCTATCGTAGCCATGACGACCCACTTCCATCCTTGAAGTAATAAACCTTCCCTGCGCATGCGCATTGCCTATTGTAGTACTTCTATGCAAGTTAAACCTTGCCTTAGATTAAAACAAAGCATTATTTGGAGCTAAGTTTCCTTTGAGAAAACCCCAAGATTAACGTAGCGCCGGTGATTGAATTGTATCAACAGACGCCCCCGATCCCGCTGGTGATCGCTGGGGCTGGCGGCCTAGGCCGTGAGATCGCCTGGCTCGTCGAGGCGATCAACCATCACTATCAACGAGTCGTGTTCGAGCTACGTGGCTTCCTGGCGCCTGAATTTCCAAACAAGGTGGGCGGCTACCCAGTCTTGGGCGATGAGACCTGGGCCGAGGCGCAGCTCGCGCGCGAAGTACACTTTGTGGTCGCGCTGGGCAATCCGATCGCGCGGCATCGTATCGCTCAGCGCATGGCTCGGGCCGGGTTTCCTGCTGCGACGCTCATTCACCCTGGCGCTCGCATTGGGCCACGCTGTCAGATCCAGTCTGGGAGTATCATTGCGGCGGGTAGCACCCTCACGGTCGACATCGAGCTAGGCCCTCACGTCTTGGTCAACCTGCATTGTACCATCGGGCACGACGTACGCATCGGGGCAGGCAGCAGCCTGGCTCCGGGCGTACACCTCAGCGGAGCCGCTACGCTGAGCGAGCAGGTAGCAGTAGGGACGGGCGCGGTGGTATTGCCAGGCATTCACCTCGGTCCTCGAGCGCGCTTGGGGGCTGGCGCAGTGCTCACCCGCCCGCTTCCTGGCGGCCAAACCTGGGGGGGCGTTCCGGCTCGACCCTTGCCTCCCAAGCCATAGCCCCTCGCCAGATAGTCGGTTTAGTGAGGCTCAAAGAATAACTTCCCCTTTTTGTTTCACGCAGAAGTCAGGGGCTATACTACGTGGCGTAAGGATTGTAGAGCATACTACTAGACATAAACCTTTGCGCGCTCGTTTTTGGACAAGATGGACAAGATGAGACAAGATGGCTTTCAAGTGCTTATGATCCTGTGAATCCTGTTTAGTAACAGTGAACAATTAACATGGATCAATGAACAGTATAAACCGCTGCTCATCAAGGCATTCGCCTTTCAAAAGGGGGAAGTTATTTTTCTCGCGTTAGTTAAATTGATCGATGATGTCCAGTAGTCTGATGGTAGAGTTGTAAGACACGATCACTTGTTGATAACAAGGCCATTCAATCAACCAACCACTCTACCATTCAACCACTTTGAAGTATAACAGCAGGATCGCGGCTACGCCGCTGATGGTAGCGTTTTTATCCTACTGCCGATTGCGCAAGAGCAATGGCACACACAGAGTCAAGACGAAAACCCAAAGGCTTTTCCCTTCGCTTCTCAACGACCTACCCGTTAAACTGATACCTCTGCCCTGCCTTTTGGCAAAGCAGCTCCCCTTGCCTACCTTTACTCACCAATTCATCCCAGCTATGCACTATTTCATCATCACGGGGGCTTCACGCGGCATTGGCGCGGCCCTGGCGGCGCAGTTGCTCAAGCCCAATCACCTAGTCATCGGGGTGGCCCGCAGCGACAATCCCGACCTCAAAGACGAAGCGCAACAGCAGGGAGTACCCCTACGCTATTTTCAGCAGGACTTGTCTGAGAGCTTCAACCTGACGCATTTTTCGCAGGTGTTGCTCGGCGAGATCAGCCGCGAAGAGGCTGAGTCCGTTACCCTGATTCACAACGCGGGGCTGCTCACACCCATCGCCCAGATCGGGCAGGAAAGCAGCGCCGAAGATTATACCCGCAGCCTCAACGTGAACCTGCTGGCCCCCATGATCATGAGCGAAGCCTTTGTGAGCCACCTGCAAGAGTGGCCCATTCCCAAGCGACTGATCGGTATTTCGTCGGGGGCAGCCTTCAATCCCTACCCCGGCTGGAGCACCTACTGCACCACCAAGGCCGGGCTCGATATGTACCTGCGCACCCTGGCCGTGGAGCAGCAAAGCCAGGCTCACCCCATCACCGCCGTGGCCTTGGCTCCCGGCGTAGTGGATACCGAGATGCAGACCCTCATACGCCAGCAGTCGGCTGAGAATTTCCCCCCGGTGCAGCGCTTCCACGAGCTGAAGGACAACCATGAGCTGTGGACCACGGACTTCGTGGCCGAGCAGATCATCGAGCTCATGCTCGCCGATGACTTTGGCCAGCAGATTCAGATTGATTTGAGGGGCACCTAGTCCCTGGAGCGGCATCCTTCGTCGGCGCTCGGGGGACTCCTGCTATCCTGACCTTCCTGCGAGTTGAGAGTTGGGGTGCGCGCAGATTTCGCGGATGGCGCAGAAATATGCTTCGTTTGAGCCATGAGCGAAACCTGCTATCCTCAACTTCCTGCGGACTGAGAGTTGGGGTGCGCGCAGATTTCGCGGATGGCGCAGAAATATGCTTCGTTTGAGCCATGGGCGAGAGATGCTAGCCTTACCTTCTTGTGAATTAGGTTTGATGGGGCCAATCTACCCAGGATCGCACATATACCAAGCGCGCGTCCTTTTCACCCAACAGATGAAAAGGACGCGAGCATTGACGGTGAATAGCCTGAGCAGCTTTCAACCTGGCCTCGACTTGATCCCGCACGGTCCCCGGACCCCGATCCGGGGGTGATCCGGGACCAAGCCCGGGAACCACGCTGAAACGCGAAACGGATGATCACAGATTAGCCGGCTCCGGGACGGGCGCGGCTTCGAGGTCCAGCCGCAACAGTTCTCCGCGGTAGCCCATGCGGAGCTTGGCGAGTTGTCCGCCGGGCAGACGGTACTCGTCGGGGTCGTCGGCCTCGGGGTTGCCGGCCTGGCTGAGCAGCGCCCGCAGCCGGTTTTCCACTTCTTGCAGATACAGGTCAGGATCTTCGAAGGCCTCGATCTTGGCCTGATCGTAGCTGATGGTCAGTTGCATGCTTTCGACCACGGCCTCGGGATTGATCTCATCTTCACCGTAGGCCTCGTTGCGTACCTTGGGGGCCTCGCTCATGGTGATCTGCAAGCGCGCCGAGATGCCATCGGTGTTGCTCCCCTCGATGGTGCGGGTGATGGTGCGGTACCGACGGCTGGTGCTGAGATTTTTGACCGCAACGCCGGTGGCTTTAGCTACTGTGGTCATATCCTGACCCGTGGTCACCTCTCCGATGATGAGCTTGCCCTGATCGATCTCGAAGAGGCTACCAATCAAAGCCTCGTCAGAGACAAAACGGGCGTGGAGCTCTGCGTCGAGGTCGAAGGCTTTTTGCGCAGTGATGAGTGAAATAAGATCGGAAGACACTTCGGCAAATTCTACTTCGCGGTTTTCGTCGCCCTCCCGATCGATCAGGACGTAGTCATTGCCGTCCTGCACGATGGCGTGATCGCCCAGAAAGGGCACCGCCACCCCGTCATATTTCGACTCCAGAATGGTGTTGCCCTTCTGATCGATGATGCCGACGTGGTCGCTTTTGCCCCCTCGCCCCATCAGGGCCAGGTCGTTGATGAAGACCACGGGAAAGGTGTACTTGCTGCGAATCACTTTCTCGCCCTTAGGGTCGATGACGCCCCACTCATTGCCTTGCTTCATCGAAGCGTAGCCCCCCATGAAGTTGGTTACCAACTGGTAGGTGTCATCCTCTTCGATCACGATCTCGCCCTCCTGGTTCATGAATCCCCAGCCATTGTCGGTCATGAAGGCGGCCAGGCCTCCGGAGAAAGCGCGGATCACGAGGATGTCATCGTCAGTGGGAATCACTTCTTGCCCTGTGGCATCGAGGAAGCCAAAGGAGAGACCATCTACCTCACGACGTCCAAAAATGGCGCGGTCTTCGTGCAGCACCCGCAAAAGGTCATAGGTAGGTGGCACCACCACTTCGCCTGCCTGATTGACAAAGCCATACTTGCCGTTGAAATTTTGGAAGAAAGCCATTCCCTGCGAAAAATGACTGATGGTAACCGCCTGAGGCAAGGTGAATACCGTTTCGAAGTCTTCGTTGATGACGGTGATGACACCAGTTTTGCGGGGGATCACGGCAGCCAGCCCCTCATTGAAAAAGGATACCGCCAGATACTCCGGGTCCAGCACTTTGCCCTCGCGGTTGATGTACTGGTAGGTGTCGTGACCTGAGGGATAATAGGCAAAGCCATGCACCATCAGCGAAGGCTTCCGCTCGAAATCAGGTTCGATTTTCACCTCTCCTTCGACGTCGATGAAGCCCCAGTTGCCAGCCTCCTTGGCCCGATAGGGCACCAGGACGTCTTCGGCGATACGTACATGACGGGAGGAAGGGCCGCATGCTACGAGTTGGGAGAGCACAAGCGCGACCAGGGCAGCAAGAAAACATGGTTTTTGCATACAATCAGAATATTTGAGGTGGGGAAGTAGCGAGATAAAGGTAAGTCGATATGACCCAAACCCCAAATTTTATGTGGAAATTCAACCATATCGACAAAAATCAAAAACAGACCCTGGTAAAGACATCCTGCGTAGCAGGATGTCCTTACCAAGAGGCGCCCATTTACCCGGCTGGGGGCCAATGGGCGTTGCCTGTGTCAATTGAGCAGGTAGCGCACGCCCAGCGCTCCGTATCCCAGGCCAAAATTGGCGGGCCTCAACTCTCCCAGAAAGACCCGTGGTACCCAGTCTACCGTCAGAGAGAGAGGAATGTCGTCGAAGGTGTACTCCAGGCCCACGTAGGCATCGACGGAGTAGAAAGGATTCGACGAGAATCCGCCATCGACATTGACAAAGAGGATGGAGCCGCCCAGGCCCCAGTACCACTTCATGTCCGAGAGGACCGGCTGCGAGAGGTTGAGGGACTGATGCAGTTGAAAGGAAGGACTGATGGTAAAGAGACGCACGTCAAACAGCCGACGCGAACCGACCTGAATTTCGAAGGCGCTCTGCTCTCCGACGTATCGCTTGAGCGACACGGCGGTGGGCGCTCCGAGGCGTAAGCCTACGGCGGTCCGATAAGATTGTGCCTGGGCATAGGTGGACAGGGCGAGGAGGCTCCCCAGGAGCATCAGGGCGAGAAAGGATACTTTCATGTTCATGTTTGGTGAAAGGTAAATGTTGATGTTTGATCAGGAAGAGGGAGCTGACAAGCTGGAGTAAACAGCCGGGGTCAATTTTTTTTATTTTTCTTCTCTCCCCTCTCTTTTTGACATCTCTGCGCCCTATCTTTGAGCTTGCAACATCTATCTCGCTTTCCCCGGGATATGCTTCATTCTCTCAGCAAAGCCTCTTTTCTATGCACATGCGATGGATCCTATGGCTCATCATGGGGCTGTGGCCCATTTTGCTCCTCGCTCAGCCTGCCTCGCCTGCTGATGATGCCTATCAAGTCTATCAGTTTGGCGATTCGCTACGCCAAGCAGATACCCTAGCCAGACAAGCAAAGATCGCCCCGGCCCTGGCCAGGTACGACCGCATCATCGAGCAGGCCGAAGCCGAGTCAGCCTGGCCTTCCTTCCTGTACGCCTGCCTGCAAGGCGCAAGAATCAACCTCGGCTTCACTGGCAGCTTCGAGCAAGCCTATCAGCGCTACCTGGCTCCGGCCCGAGCCGTGATCGAGCGCTATCCCGGGCAAGATCCGAAGCTGATCATGCCCATCGAGCAGTCGATGATGATGTACTGGCGCGAAACCGGGCGCCTGCAGCAGGCCCGCGAGCAACTGGTCCGCGTCGAAGACCTGCTGCACCAGTATGCGCCCATCTTGCAGCAAACGGGCCAGGTACCCTTGCTCAATCTATGGCAGTATGGCTACTTTGAACGGGGCTTTTTGGCCTATTTGCAAGAAGAATGGCTGCCTGTGGCCAAGCGTTTTCTCGACTCCATGACGATCCATCGCCAAGGCCCCTTTGACCCCGACTCCCAGCGAAATGCTCGCTACAGGCAAATAGTCCAAACGGCATATTACATCAACCGGGGGCTATACCATGAGATGCAACGCGCCTGGCCTGAGGCCCTGATGGCCTACCGAGAGGGACTGGCCCTGGCGGATCCTTCAACCCGACCCACCCTGTGGCTCAACGTGGGGGTGATTCACTACTTGCAGGGCGATTATCCGGCGGCGATCGCTGCGCTGCAACGGTCGGCGGCCCTGATTCAAGCCAGCAGCCCCGCCGTGGCCGATCTGGGTCGGCATTACCTGATACTTTCCTGGATTTACCACGCCCAGGGGCAGGCAGATTCGGCCCGGGTCTATCAGCAGCGCCTCCTCGCGGTAGAAAGCCAGCGCCCGGACTACTACTTGCGCAGCGGGGAGATGCCGCCCGTGGGCGAACTCAACGTCAACGAGCGGGTCATCTTTGCCCTGCACAACCGGGCGGCCTGGCCACTCGATTCACTGGATCTGGGTAGCATCTGTGCCAACCCTGAGGCCCAAAAGCTGGCCTCTGCGCAGCCCGTCCTGCGCCGCGCCGCGCAGGCCACCGGGCAGGCCCGCGCCCTGCTCGATACCCTGCGCCTGAGCAGCTACCTGGGCGACGGCAATGAGATTTTTTCGGCCCAGGATACCCTCTCGCGCATCATGCAGCGGGGGGTACGGCTTCACGCCCAACTGGCCCGGCTCGCCGGTGAAGACCCTGCCTATCACCTGCGCGAAGCCCTCACCTACTCCGAAAGCAGCAAGTACAGCCAGCTCTATGCGGCACTGCACAAGCGGGGCATGGCAGAAAGTCCCTACCTGGACGCCGATCAGGAACTGAAAAACCGCGAACAAACCTTGCTTAAGCAGATCGCCACCGCCAAGCAAAATCGCTACGCCGCGTACCTACAAGACCAAGCCGACCTTTCGGCCTTCGATCAGCAGCTCGACTCGCTGCGCCGCGTACAAGACAGCCTGCTGACGGCGCTGGCAAAGGTTGATCCTGCCTACCATCGGTTGCGCTATGGCAGCAGCACCCCCGACTTGGCCTCGGTCCAAAGCAGCCTGGGCCCCCAAGAGGTAATTTTGGAGTTTTTCACCGCCCCGGATGCCTACTACGCGTTCACCCTGACGCGCGACACGCTCATCCTCAGGCCCATTTGTCGCAGCCCGGCGCTGGACACTGCGGTGGTGCAGGTCGCTCAGCAGTTGGCGCAGCGTCCCCAAGAGCCCACCGATTGGGACCAAGTCTATGCGCAATACGCGCGCCCGGCGCAGCAGCTTTATCAGGCATTTTTGGAGCCAACCCTGCAAGCGCTCGATACCACCGCGGGGAAACGCTGGCGTCTGCAACTGATCTGCGACGGCCCACTGCAGGGCATCAGTTGGGGGGCTACCCTCACCCAACTGCCTCCTGCCAGGGAAAAAGACAATCCGGCCGCCTGGGCCTACCTGGCTATGGACCCGCACCTGTCGCTGAGCTACCAGTATTCGCTGGCAGTGAGGTCTTTGCAAGACCTGCCCCCGCAGCAGGACTATGCCTACGAATACGGCGGCTTTGCCGGCACCTACCGAGAGGCTTCGCTGCCGCTGGGGCAACAGGCCCTGCAAAGCATCGAGGGCCTGGCCTGGCCAGGCAAGACGCGCATTGCGCTGGGCTACCAGGACTGGAAGCAGGCCGATTTCTGGCCACAAGCTCGGGCCTACCGCATCTTGCACCTCTCGGTACACGGCAGCCTCAACTGGGTTGATCCGATGCAGTCGGCGCTGCATTTTTCGGCTGAAGATTCCCTTATACCCTTATTCCCGTATACCCCTGACCGTTCATACAGGTGAGTGAAGGGCATGATTCTCTCGTGGGGCGAGTCATGCCCTTCTTCATGGTTGGCTCAGCTATGGGACATAGCCTTCCCTCGCAGGGCGTATCCGTCAAATCCCCTTTCCCCCTCCCTTTCTCCCGGGCTCTTACCTGCCTTTCGATACCAAAGCACCGTGGGTATTGCACCCACGAGATTCCTCATTGACCAAACCATCCACAACTTCCACCTTTACGCTTTTCAAAGCACCTCTTTGTGGATATCATTGCACTCCTCACCTGGCTCTTTCTATGGTTGATTGTTTACAGCTATCTGGGCTACGGGCTGCTGCTCTACCTGCTGATCCGGCGCAAGCGCGCCCGGCAGGGCCGCCCTACCCCACCCCAACCGGAGGTTTGGCCTGCGGTCACGCTGCTGGTGGCGGCTTACAATGAGGTCGATTGCATCGCTCAGAAGATCGAAAACAGCCTGGCCCTGACCTACTCGGGCGAATTGCATCTGCTTTTCGTTACGGATGGCTCGGACGATGGTACCCCCACGGTGGTGCGTCGCCACCCTGGGGTGCGTCTGCTGCATCAGCCTGAGCGCAGGGGCAAGATCGCGGCCGTACATCGGGCCATGCCCGAGGTAGGCACCCCCATCGTGGTGTTTTCTGATGCCAATACGCTGCTCAACTCTGAGGCGATAACCAACCTGCTGCGCCACTTCGACGACCCCAGGGTAGGCGTGGTGGCAGGCGAAAAGCGCGTGATGAGTGCTGCGGCCGATAGTGCTTCTGCGGCGGGGGAAAGCCTCTACTGGCGCTACGAATCGCAGCTCAAAGCCTGGGATAGCGAGTGGCACAGCACCGTAGGCGCTGCGGGCGAGCTCTTTGCCATGCGCCGCGACCTGTACCAGCCCGTGGCCCCTAACGCCATCATCGAAGATTTTGTGATGACGATGAACATCGCGGCGCGCGGCTACCGCATCGCCTACGAGCCGGAGGCCTACGCCATGGAAACGGCCTCGCTCAGCGTGAGCGAAGAGATGAAGCGCAAGGTGCGTATCGCGGCAGGCGCCTTCCAGGCCATGGGCTGGCTACGAGGGGTGCTCACCTGGCGCAAACAACCACGCCTGTGGTTTCAGTATCTATCGCATCGGGTGTTGCGCTGGACCCTGGCTCCGCTGGGTCTGCTGTGGCTCTTGGGGGCGCTGCCTTGGCTGGCTTGGCAAAGCGGCGGCCTATGGGTGCCCTTGGCGGCAATACAGGCACTCTGCTACCTGCTGGCCTCAGTCGGCTGGGGGCTGGAAAACCAACAGATCCGGGTCAAAGCTTTCTTCGTCCCCTACTACTTCCTGATGATGAACCTCAGCGTACTGCGCGGCTATCTGCGCCATCGCCGAGGACAGCAGGCCGTCACCTGGGAGCGCGCTGCGCGGCGGTGAGGGGTAGGCGGTATGAGGCGGTGCTACCTGTCAGAGCCATACACGTTACTCCCTGTACCGGTTGACGAGCCACCCTCGTCTCCGCATGGCTTTGCGCAGGAAATTCGCCTAGCAAAAGTTAACTAATCGGTGAAGCAATGGCCTTTTTGGCCAGCCTGCTACCGGGTGACCTGCTGATGAATAGGGCCCTAAAGTTCATGCAGCGACCATGATCGTATCGGCAGATGCATATTTTCGAGGTAATAAAATACAAATAATCGCTTATTATAATTCAAAAACCATTCTTTACTTCACACCGTCACTCCTATGCGGTACAGCCAACTCTCTTGAATTGTCATTTTAAACGCAAACCTTTATGTCGACTACTTCACCTGTCAACGCCCCTCGCATCATGATTGTCGATGACAACCAGATGATGCGTGCTTTTTTGAGCAATTTTCTAGCCAAGCGCGGCTTTCAGCTTTCGACTGCACGTAACGGTGCTGAGGCACTGACCATTCTGCACAAAGGGCATTTTCCAGACTTGATCATCGCTGACCTGCACATGCCCATCATGGATGGTATGGCCATGCTGGAGCGTATGCAGGAGAGTCCTATGCTGAGTGAGATCCCAGTGCTGGTACTCTCGGGTAGCGAAGAGAGCGAAGATCGTATTCACGCCCTAGAGCGCGGTGCTGTCGACATTCTTGCCAAGCCGTTCAATCCCATCGAACTGGAACTTCGCGTGCGGCGCTATCTGCCTGCTACGCAGCAGCTCGACCGGATGGCCAACGGATAATTTCCCGGCCTTCCCCTCGCCACCTCTCCTCTCTAATTGTACTACGTGGCGTAAGGATTGTAGAGCATACTACTGGACATGAGCCTTTGGTGAGCTCGTTTTTGGACAAGATTGACAAGATGAAACAAGACGGGACAAGATGGCTTTCAAGTGCTTATGATCCTGTGAATGCTGTGAATCCTGTTTAAATCGATCGATGATGTCCAGTAGTCTGATGGTAGAGTTGTAAAACACTATCACTTGTTGATAACAAGGCCATTCAATCAATCAACCACTCTACCATTCAACCACTTTGAAGTATAGATAAATACTCCCCTGCTATGACCCTTCTGACGCACGCAGCCCCTTTGCCCTTCTCATTCCGCAGAAAAAACCTGCCGGCCCTGTCGGTACCCGAGGCCACGAGCGAGGTGCTCTACCTGGGGCAACCTGATCCTACCTTCGGCACGAAGATGGAGAAGGCGGGCTATCAGTGTACCGTGATCCAAACGCGGGAGGAGGCCCTGGTCACGCTACGGGCGATCGGGCTGCGTACCCGGCCCAAGCCAGCCTTCATCCTGGCGGAGTACCATCCAGCAGCCGCCGCTTGGTGGAGACCGATTTTGAAGATCCGCCGCGAGGATCCTGTGATGCAGAGCATTCCGCTGGTTTTGCTAGGCCTAGGCCCAGGTGAGAACCGTCGCGAGCTGGCTCGGCAATGGCAAGCCCTGGATGTGTTTGACTTTCCTTTTGCCACAGAGCGGCTATGCCAGCGCATGCGTTTTTTGCAGGAAGAAGCCAGCTTCATCGCTCAACAGGGCAGGGAAGAAAGCCAGGGGGAATTTCGTATTCCTCGCGCCAAGCGGCTCTTTGACATCGCCGTGGCTTCCATAGTCTTGCTGCTGCTCAGTCCCCTGCTGCTGCTGGTGGCGCTGCTGATCAAACTCGAATCGCCGGGGCCCATCTTTTACATTTCCAAGCGGGTGGGCACAGGCTATCAGGTCTTCCCCTTCATGAAGTTTCGCTCCATGCACATAGGGGCCGACCGCGAACTCAAGGCCATCGATCACCTCAACCAATATGGTAAGACTCACAGCACGGGCCCCGCCTACACCGATCGCGACGGCAAGTCGATGGCCGAAGAGGCAGGCTGGAATCACTGGGTGATCGACGACAAGGGCACCCTGCCCGAGGCAGAGGTGAAAGAGCGCCGCGCCCAGGACATCAAGCAGAGCTTTGTCAAAGTGGCTAATGATCCGCGGGTGACCCGGGTGGGCCGTTTCATCCGCAACACCAGCATCGACGAGCTTCCCCAATTGCTCAACGTGCTGCGGGGCGATATGTCCATTGTGGGCAATCGTCCGCTTCCCCTCTACGAAGCAGAAAAACTGACCTCCGACGCCTGGACCCTGCGCTTCCTGGCGCCGGCTGGCATCACTGGTTGGTGGCAGGTCACCGAGCGGGGCAAAGCCAGCCTCGACCCGGATAGCCGCAAAGCCCGGGATGTAGAGTACGCCAAACAGTACTCCATCTGGATGGACCTGAAAATTTTGGCGATGACCATTCCTGCACTTTTTCAGCAGGAAAACGTCTGAGTCCTACCGATTTGTCTCTTCTTATCCCCATACATCATGAAAAATCTGATTGTTGGTAGTCTAGCTCTTTCGGGCCTGCTGATCGGGGGCTGTGTCAAGCAGCCCTCCCCTACCCCAGACCTTCCCCCGGCTACCCCCACGAAGATGACCGAGTTGGTAGTCGACCCGGGGTTTGACTATGCCACCACGCAGGCGCAGTCCCTGACCTTGCGGGTACTCGACGCCCAAGATGTGCCGGTTTCTGATGTACCACTTCGGCTCTACCGGGCCGACGGCACCTTGCTGGCCCGAGGCCAGAGCGATGCCGCCGGAGAGTGGTCGATCGATTATCCGTTGCCTACCACGCAGGCAGATCTGCTGGCGCAGGTATTTTACCCTGGCATCCCCGATGCCTATCGGTTGAGCGTGACCGGGCCGTCCCTCACCTTCGACTTAGGGGGAGAGCTACCTGGCCAACGTGCTCAGGTGCAGGTCTATGACTGGGGTGCGGAGCCAGAAGGGGCAGGCAAAGCAGGAAAAACCGCCAACCTTTCCAGCAAATTTACCTACCTCGGCCCTTACGACGCCTCCGGGGTACCCACCTATCTCACCCTGTCACGCGACGTAGTCACCCAGGATTTGCTCGATCTGGTGGCCAATTCGCTGCCAGAGGGCTACCCGGTGCCTGATAACAATCCGCAGTACATCGCTGATTCGATCTCGGCCGATACCCGCCTGATCGACTCTGCTGAGATCTGGGTGACCTTCGTACATGAGGGCGCGGGCTATCGCAACGTGCTGGGCTATTACAGCTACGATCTCAACAATCCACCGAGCAGCGTGGACGACATCGACAGCCTGCGCATCGTGTTTCCCAATGTGTCGTTTCAGGGCAGTGGCGGGGGGCTACATACCGGAGACAAAGTGTATCTAGGTAGCTTCTCGCCCAATACCGGCATCGGCTGGTTTTTGGTGCCCAATGCTTGGTCGATCAGCCGACAAAGGGTGGGGTATCCCGGGACGGGTACCATCAAGTTTTCGGACAAAGACCTCAACGACTTCACCACTTCGGCCAACCGCAGCCACGTGGTGCTGCTCAAGGACAACGCCCGCGAGCTGCTGCTGCTGGGCATGGAAGACATCGACCGCCCTGGGGGAGACCGCGACTTCAATGACGCCGTGTTTTATGTAACGGCTACGCCCTATACCGCCGTGGATACCACCGGGGTAGCCGTGGCCAAGACTGCCCAAGGCGATGATGACGACAACGATGACATCATCAATGCCAATGATGCCTACCCCAACGACCCCAACCGGGCCTTTGACCTGTACTTTCCTGGAGAAAATGTTTATGGGACGGTCTCCTTCGAAGATCTCTGGCCCTACCGCGGCGACTACGACATGAATGACCTGGTGGTCGACTACAACTACCACCTGGTGACCAATACCGCCAATCGGGTGACTGAACTACAAGCGACCTTTGTAGTCAAGGCCTTAGGGGCTGGCATGAACAGTGGGTTTGGGGTGGCGTTTGATATACCAGCCTCAGCCGTGAGCCAGGTGACGGGGACGGAGTTGTTTGGCAATACGATCAGCCTCACGAGTAGTGGCGTCGAGGCGGGTCAAAGCCAGGCGGTGGTGATCGCCTTTGATGATGGGCACCAACTGATGGAGCAGCGCGCCGGGCAATTTGTCAACACGGTACCGGGCGAGAGCTATGTTACGCCCGATACGCTGCGCCTCTCGGTGGCTTTTCAGCAGCCACAGCGGCTCAGCGAGCTCGGCTCGGCCCCTTTCGACCCTTTTATTTTCACCCAAAGAGGAAGAGGCTACGAGATCCACCTCCCGGACCACTCGCCCACCGAGCTGGCCGATCCGGCGCTTTTCGGCACTGGCAATGACGACTCCGATCCCAACCGCGATCGCTACTACAAAGATCCCAATCACTTGCCTTGGGCCATCCATGTGCCTTCGCCTTTTGCCTACCCCATCGAGGAGGCTAGCATCTTGCAGGGGCATTTGCGCTTTGCGGATTGGGCCCAAAGCAGTGGCAGTGTCTTTACCAATTGGTACCTCAACCGGGGGAGCTACCGCAGCAATAATCACCTTTATGCGGAGTGATCGGCTCGACTTTTTCGCTCAGCGCTATGCCCCGTTATCTTGCCTTGTTTTCTGCCCTCCTGGGCTTTTTTCCCGCTCTATTTGCTCAGTGGAATCCCGACGCAGGGCTTACGCTGCCCCTATCGCGTCGGGCGGAGGTATCGCTGTATGCCAGCTCGGGGGTCAGCACCTTGCCCCGGGTCAACGATGGCTCCAGCAGCACCCAGTGGGTCTCTGATCCGTTGCTACCCATCGGTTTTTTGAAGCGCAAAGACCTCAATGCCCTGGCTGACCAAGGTCGCTATCAGGTCAGTGGCTCCAGCCGAGCAGACTGGTCAGTGATCGCCGACGGTAGCCTGCAGGGGATGAGCAAGGTCGAGGGCCAAGGAGCCGCTTGGGTAAGGTTTTCTTTCGATCAGCCTCAGCCGATCACGCGGGTGTATGGGCGCTTTCGCAGCGGCAACGCTCCCATACGGATTTTCGCCCTTCTGAGCGGAGGCGACTCAGTGAGGGTGGCTAAAGTGCCGATGGGGCGCTACCTGTGGGAAAGCTGGGAGCTGCCGAGTGGTCTGGTCAGGGGCCTGGCTATCCATTCGCAGGAGGATTTTTTTATCCATGAAATCGGCGCGCTGAAGGGCCCATTGACCGAAACGGTGGTCATGGACTTGGGCAAGCTGCGGCACGTCTGTCAGCTACGCTCGCGGCATTGGTCTAGGGCGGCAGAGGCGATTGCTGTATCCGTGAGCGACGATAGCCTGACCTGGCAGCCGTTGCTGAAGCTCGATCCTCAGGCCCTACTCACCCAGGTGTACGCGCTGCCTGAGACGACCCATTTTCGCTATCTGCGCTATGAGTATCGAGTCGTGGCCCTCAACCACGAGAGGTTGCACCTCTGGGAGGTCGAGGTCGACGATCACCGCGGCAGTTACGGCCCGATCCCTCCCCCTCCCTTCTCATCGCCCAGCCTAGAGGCCATGCTCGGGGTCAATGCCTTTTGGGGATGGGGCTACAACCGCTATACAGATGGCCTGCGGCCCGGCGAAGGGCCCGAGATGTATCAGCCGGTGGCGAGCTATGCCCGGGATTATCACAAGATGAGCTGGGATCTGCTCGACCCGGACGATGAGATCAGCTTTGCGGACATGGCCGCCCACGACCGCACCCCGGCCCAGTGGTGGCTCAACTGGGAGCGCGAGTACGCTGCCTGGATCAGCCAGGGCATGCCCGTGATGGCGAGCCTGCAATTCAACGACTTTCCTGACACCGCTTGGGATCATCCCTACGGTTCGGCCTACCAATATGGCTTTTCCTTCGGGCGCTTTTTCGGACCTACCCACGGCAACGGACAGGTACGCATCGTGGAAGTAGGCAATGAGCCCTGGCAGTACGACTCTGCGCTGTACCGCACCATCCTGCGGGGCATGGCGCGGGGCCTCAAGGCCGCTGACGCCAAGCTGATCGTGCTGCCCTGTGCTTTGCAAGCCTACGACCCTGCGGCCGAGGCCAGCGGCCAGAAAAATTACCTGGGCGCACGCCTGACGGCAGCCGAGGCCCCTTACCTCGACGGCCTCAATCTGCATCCGTATAGCTTTTTCAAAGGCGACGATAGCATTCGGCGGGCGGTACCCCCTGAGCATCCCGGCTCCGGGATGCAGGGCATCTACAGCGCCATGCGCTGGCGCGACCACAACCTGCCCGGCCAGCCGATCTACGTGACCGAGTGGGGCTGGGACCACGCCGGGGCTGGCCAGGACTGCCTTCACCCCGAATGCGTGAGCGATGTCGAAGCCGCCGCCTACACCACGCGCGCATTGCTGATGATGCAGCGTCTAGGGGTCGAGCGAGCGGTATACTTCTACCACCGCAACCTCTGGTCGACGGGGCTATTTACTCGCTCGGGGCTCACGGGCAGCAAGGAGGTCAATTTTGCCAAAAAACGATCGTTTTATGCCCTGCAAGCCTTGCTCGCCGAGGTGGGCGACCGTCGGTTTTTGGGTATCTTGCAGGAAGATGCAGCCGCTTGGGTCTACGCGCTGGGCGATAGCACAGGCCAGGTAACCCACCTGATCGCCTGGCGTCCCGAGGCTGCGACCGATACCAGCTTTTACAGCATGCCCCTCACCACCGACTACACGCCCCAGCGGGCGCTGCTCATCGATGGCCGCGACGCCGATGGTACCCCCCTCGATCTACCCCAGCGCATGGGGGATCAACTCTTGCTTTCACTGTCGACCTTTCCGACGGTGATCGAAATTGCCAGCCTAGTTCCTTTAGAATCAAGTGATTGACCTATACTACTGGACATGCGCCTTTGGCGCGTTCGTTTTTTGGGTCGTGGCTCCAACTGGGAGTTGAGCCTGCTGGAAGCCTTGATAGCCAGCAGCCCCCAGCGAGCCAACTCCCTATCGATGCCACCACCGTTTTTTGGACAAGATGGACAGGATGGGACAAGATTAACAAGATAGCTCACCTATATGAACGGCTAGGGGTATAAGGGAAAAAGGTATAAGTAGGCTGTGCAGAACTTTTAGAAAAAGTGTGTCTGGTTTTTGGACTTGATCTTTGAATGAGCAGGGCTCTGGATGTATGAATTGGATCTAATCTACGAACAGATTTTCTAAGATGCGAAGC
>CAYVAP010000014.1:10967-19262 GCA_964449365.1 uncultured Bacteroidia bacterium | reverse complement strand
GCGGAGAGCAGACCCCCACCCACCAGAAACCCAAGCTCGCCAAGCCAGTGATGAAGCCCAAGCCTCCTGCGCCCTCTCAGGAAGAAGAAGGCAGTGAAGAGTCAGACAAAGCATAACTTGGCGCAACGATAGCATACAACCGAAGAGGTTGCCTTGGTTCTGTCCTTCTTTTTTATCCTCTATTCTTCTCGCAGGCGCTGCATGATGGGGCTTTCGCTGATGATCGAGAGCAAATCAGCGTGGATGTAGCCATTGGTGGCCAGCATCTCGCCGCCAAAGAGGTAGTGCTCTCCGCCGCGAAAGTCGCTCACCTTTCCGCCTGCTTCTTGCACGATCAGAGAGCCCGCCGCGACATCCCAAGGCTTAAGGTTGAATTCGAAGAAGGCATCGAGCCGACCCGCCGCCACGTAGGCCAGATCCAAAGCCGCACTGCCAAAGCGACGCAAGCCGTGCGTGCGCTGCATGATGGCATAGATCATCCGCAGATAATCCTGCACCCAGTCTTCTACCGCGTAGGGAAATCCAGTAGCGACCACGGCCTGTCCGATCTCGGGGCGCTCGCTCCGAAAAATCCGCTCCCCATTGAGGGTAGCCCCCTGGCCCCGCTCGGCCCGGAACAGCTCCCCCGTAACGGGCTGATAAACGTAGCCCAAGATCGTTTCCTCGTGCTTTTGCAAAGCCAGGCTGATGCAGAAATGCGGAATGCCATGGGTAAAATTGGACGTGCCATCTATAGGATCAATGATCCAGCGATACGCATTGCTCCCCGCCTGATTGTCGAGTTCTTCGGTGATGAAGCCTGAATTAGGAATCAGTCGCTCGCAGCCCTCCCGTAGCCGACGATCAGCCTCGACATCGACGTAACTGAAGGGATCATTTTCTGCTTTGAATTCCACCCGCTTTTCATCAAAGCGTGCAAATTCTGCTGCCGCAAAGGCACCCGTTTCCCTGAGCAGCGCGATGAGAGAAGCATCGAAGGACATAGTAGAGAGTAAATATAACCGCTTGGGCGGCCACTGAGTGAGCCAATATGAACGGGGGCTGACCAAAGTGCCTGGTACCCTTATACCTCATTTCCCTTATACCCCTGACCGTTCATATAGGTGAGGGAAGATCGATTTTATTCCCCGAACCCAAGAACCATCAAATATACTGCGTGGCGTAAGGATTGTAGAGTTGCAAGACACTATAACTTATTGATAACAAGGCCATTCAATAAATCAACCACTCTACCATTCAACCACTTTGAAGTATAAACCCCTTTGTCAAAACCTAGCTTGTACCCCAAAGAAAAGGTGTCGAGGAGCGAGGTAGCGAGCAGGGTTGTCGGGAGGGGTGCCATTGTCTTGCGGATCAGGATAGCGCGGGTCGCGGCGATCCACGGGAAGATCGTCGCCAAACTCCCAGGCCCGACCCGTAACCGGGTTGATGATGGCCGATGATAAGTAGTTGGTCAGGTTTTTGACTTCGAAGCTCAGCGAGAGGCGCAGGCGCTGGCCAATAAAGAAATCGCGCGCGAGGCGCAGATCGATCCAAAACCAAGGCGCACCTACGCGGGCGAAAGGTTGATTCTGGATCGGCTCGTATTGCGGACGTTCAGAGCCCTCGATCGTGCCCACCTGCTGATGGGGCGTATAGCGCAAGCCTGACTTGTAGGTCGCCGTGATGGCAGCCCGAAAACCTCTCAGTGGAAAGCCCCACAGATAGTTGGTCGAGTCGGGGGTAAAGATGGCCAGCAGCTTGAGGTCGAAGGGGCGATCCCAGGCCAGAATCTGCTCCTTGGTGGTGTTGACAAATCCCTGCTGACGCACTTGCAGGGCCGACTCGGCGGCAGTATTGGATTTGCCAGTAGCGATCTGATAGGCACCACTCAGGGTACCGCTAAACCAGTTGCCGAGGCGGCGGGTCAAGGCTAGCTCGATACCGCGGATCCGGGCGTAATCTTGGTTGATGAAAAAGGTCTTTTCGACAAAGCGCCCCGTCTGATCGCGTACTTCTACCCGGCGGCTCACGATGTAGTCGAATTTGTCATTGTAAAAAGCCGTAGCGCTCAAGGCCAGGTCCTTGGTAAGCTGCGACTTGAGGCCCACTTCGTAGCTGACCGTCACCTCGGGGTTGATGTTGGGGTTGCCCAGGTTGGAGAGGAAAGAGCGATCTTGGTACACCGGATCGAGGCCCGCGTACACAAAGCGGGGATGCGGCATCTGCATGTTGTGGCTGTAGTTGAAATACAGCACGTTGTTTTCCGTAACCGGAAAAGACACCCGCAAGCGGGGCAGCAGGCGCGCCTTCCAGCGGCGGCCCAAAAAGCTACTGGTCTGATTCCGATACGCCTCTCGTACGGCCTCCAGTACAGGCGCTTGGGGGTTGTCCACCGCCTCGTCGACGAAGGTTCCCATAGCCCAGTAGTTGAAGCGGAGGCCGAGGTTCGCGATGAGGCCCTTATAGTTGATTTCGTCAGCCACAAATAGGCCGCCCACAGACGGGCGTACTTCCCAAAAGTCGCTGCTACTACCCAGGCTAGTCGAAACCGTAGTCAGCGTGTCATTGATGCGCAGCGGGGCCCCCACCCAAGGGCGCGTTACGTCGAGCCATTGGTAGTACTGCTCCTTGTGCTCGATGCCAAAGGTGAAATAATGGACCTTGCCAGCGGTGACAAAGTTGAACTTGTTTTTGATGGTATACTCCTCCGCATAGTGATCGTGCCAGAGGGCAGCAATGCCGCCGTTGTTGACCAGACCCGGGCCAGGAAAGACAAAGATGGCCGAGTCATCGGGATTGACCAGGTCGATGGGATCGGTGACAATCGAGCGGGGGTCATAGATCTGATCTACCGTTTCGGAGCGAAAAGGACGGCCATTGGCATCGGCACGCAGATTGGTCGAGAGCCGCCCTAGCGACAGATCCATCGACCAACGCTCGCCTAGGATGGTACGCAGGTTGAGAATCGAGAGGTTGGAGTGGTGAGTGTAGGTATTGGCCTGATCCATGTCCAGGGCAAAGCGAAACTGCAAGCCTGGCTGCACAACGGCATCATTGCCCACGATTTGCAGGGTACGTGTGCTTTGGTTGAGGTTGAGCGAGTGCTGATTGGTGAAGGTCAGCTTCACCCCCGGCTGGATTTGATAGGCCAGCTTCACGGTGTTGGACCAGCGGTTGTCTTGGCGCGGGGCCCAGAGGGTATCGTTTTCGAAAAGCGAAGAACGCAGTTGATCAGCGACCGGAAAGTAATTCTCAGTATTGGCCAGGTAAAAGTTGTCCGACAAGAACACGCTCCCGCTGAGGAAAAAGGTCAGCTTGTCTTTGATGATGGGACCGCTGAGCGAGCCGCTCAGCTCGTCGGTGTTCCAGCTAGGCCCTTGGTTGAGGTTAAAGCCTAGGTTATCGCGGCGATAATCCACGTTGAAGGAAAACTGGTCGCCCCCCTCTTTGATCCGGGTGAGCACCACCCCACCCCCGCCCGAGCCATACTCGGCGTCGCTACCACCAGTGATCACCTCGATCTCGTTGATCGCGCCTGCGTCCACGTCTACCCCAAAGCCCGTGCCCGCCAGCGGATCTTGGGCACTGATGCCATCCACGCGATACTCCGTTTCGTAGACCCGGCTACCGCGAATCTGAATGCCGTCAGGATTTTGGCTCACCCCCACTTGCAGCGCTACCGCCTCCTGCACGTTTTTGACGCTGAGCTCGGCCAGCTCCTTTTCTCCGATTTTGGAGCTCGACTGTCCACTCTCCAGGTCGATCAGGGTGGGCTCGCCCACGATCTCGACCTCTCCCAAGGTCTGGATCGAGGATGCTAGCTCGACGTCTATGCGCTCATTTTCCCCAGCGCTGATGCTCACCCCGCGATAGATTTTTTCGGCGTAGCCTACGTATGAAAACTTGACCGAGTAATCGCCGGGCTTGATCCCCTGGATCACAAAGCGCCCACCGTCGGTCGTATAAGTACCCTTGTAAGTACCCACGATGAATACCGTCGCGCCCACCAGAACTTGGCCCGTTTCAGCATCTTTGACCGTACCACGCAGGGTGCCAGTCTGGGCATGAGCTCCCGCGAGCACAGCCAGTGTCAATAGCAGAGTAAGCAATGATTTCATGCAAAGAGTTGATAGCATGGATAACCTCACAAATATCGACAAGCCTTACGGGAATGCCAATTACCGCAGTGTTAAATGCCTCCATGACTAGATCATAAAAACTTTGGATAGCCTTTTGCAAAGTCAAGCACCTTTACCGCTGCTACATTTTTCCTAAATTTGCAAACAGAAAACGCCTATCTCAAGAACAGGAAGATAGATTGCTAGAAGACAACGCATCACCTAACTCGTCTCATTTTATGGCAAATACATATGATTTGATCGTCATCGGCAGTGGACCCGGTGGCTACGTGGCGGCTATTCGCGCCGCCCAACTAGGCATGAAGACCGCCGTGGTAGAAAAAGAAAGCCTCGGGGGCGTATGTCTCAACTGGGGATGTATCCCCACCAAAGCTCTAATCAAAAGCGCCGAAGTGATGGACTACCTCCATCACGCCGAGGAATATGGCCTCAAGGTATCCAACCCTTCGCATGACTTCACCAAAGTGATCGAGCGCAGCCGGGGCGCAGCCTCCACCATGAACAAAGGCGTCAACTTCTTGCTGCGCAAAAACAAGGTCGACGTCTTGATGGGCCACGGCAAGCTCAGCCCCGAAAAAAAGGTCATCGTCACCGACGAAAGCGGCAAAAATACCAGCTACGAGGCCAAGCACATCATCTTGGCCACTGGCTCGCGGGCACGTAGCCTGCCCAGCATGCCCATCGACAACGACAAGATCATCGGCTATCGCAAAGCCATGACCCTGGAAAAGCAGCCCAAAAGCCTGATCATCGCAGGCTCAGGAGCCATCGGGATGGAATTTGCTTACTTCTACTCCACCATGGGTACCGAAGTAACCGTCGTCGAGTTCCTTGACCGAGTGCTGCCTCGCGAGGATGAGGAGATCTCCAGCCAGATGGCCCGCATCTACAAAAAACGCGGCGTGAAGATCATGACCGGTACCGAAGTGACCGGGGTCGAAACCTCTGGCCAAGGCGTGGTGGCTACCGTTAAGGCCAAAAAAGGCGAAGAAAAACTCGAAGCGGACCTGCTGCTCTCCGCCGTAGGCATCGTAGCCAACCTCGAAGAGCTGGGCCTGGGCAACCTCGGTATCAAGACCGATCGCGGTAAGGTGATAGTAGACGAATTTTATCGCACCAATGTACCCGGAATCTATGCCATCGGCGACATGACCCCCGGGCCAGCCTTGGCGCACATGGCCTCCCACGAAGGCATTCACTGCGTAGAAAAAATCGCCGGCCTCGGCGTCGAGCCGATCGACTACGGCAATATTCCCAGTTGTACCTACTGCTTACCCGAAGTGGCCAGCGTGGGCATGAGCGAGGCCGAAGCCAAAGAAAAAGGCTATGAGCTAAAAGTGGGAAAATTCCCCTTCTCCGCCTCTGGCAAAGCCACGGCCGCCGGCAAGAAGGAAGGCTTTGTGAAGCTCATCTTCGATGCCAAGTATGGCGAGCTGCTAGGCGCACACATGATCGGCGACCATGTCACCGACATGATCGCCGAGGTGGTGATGGCCCGTCGCCTGGAAACCACCGGCCACGAGATCATCAATGGCGTACACCCACACCCCACCATGTCCGAGGCTGTGATGGAGGCGGCGGCGGCCGCTTACGGTGAGGTGATTCACCTGTGATGCGGTGCGTACAGGTCGCATAATCTACGCCCCGGTCTACTCAGGCCGGGGCGTTTTTTTCGCCTTCCTAAAACATGATCCCCACCGAGGTCTCGAAGTATTTCGCAACGGCCAACTCAGTGAGCAGATAGACTGCAAAAAAGACGTTGCTACTTGGTCGTCGCTCTTGATTGCGCAAGTAGAGGTGGGGCCCGAATTTGGTACCCCACCCAGCTAAGCGCCTCTCTGGCAAGCGGTGGAGATATACCAGGGCCTGGGCCGTCATGCCAAAGTGCCCGCAGCCGACCTCATAGCCCCCAAGCACAGCGACCTTTTGCGGGTCCCAGTTGGGGGTATCCTCTGGTATACCTTGATCCAGCATGAAAGCGCGGATGCTCTGATCGTAGCTATATTCCAGGCCGCCAAAAAATTTGTTGGCGCGGTTGACCCGGCGCGAAACATAAACCGCCGCCACCGAAATGGGATAGAGCGGCCCATCGGGCACCTTGTTTTCGGTCAGGGCCAGGCCCACCCGCCCGTACCAGTGCCACTCATGATCGAAGGGCACCCGCACGGGGTCCAGGGGTAGTACGGCAGAGTCCTGCCAAAAGCGATAAGTGAGCCCTCCCCGCAGCTTGGGCGTATTGAGACCCAAGTTAGGCAGGGTGCGCTTAGCATTGGACTGATGCGAGAAGATGCCCCCCAGGCGGACCGACCAATGGTCGTCGAGCCGTAGCTCGCCGAGTAGCGCAAAAGCTGTGTGATTGTTGAGGTGGGAGCCTATGGCGTTGTTGATGGGGTTTTGGCTGCGGTGATAAACGCGATCAAGGTAGGAGAAGCCCATGGCCATGCGCGCCCACAAGCTCAGGCGCGGCCCACGCAGCAGAGGCAGGTCGAAGAAGGGATACAGCGAATAGGCATATCCCAATTCATCGCGCTGCCCCCCGTAGTCGAGCCAGGTAAACCCTAGCCCCCAACGGAAACGGCGCAAAACTGCTTCGGCGTAGCGACGTCCATCCGTTTGGCAGATGGCCTCCAAGCTAATGGCCTGAGCAGGGCGGGGCAGATCAAATACCATGGTGCTCCGATGCCGCAAGGTATGGCCCCGGGCGTAGTCGAGCGAGATACCCCAACTGCCGGGCTGAGCCACGAGCGGAAGGACGTATGAAAGCCAAAGCAGAAAGCAAATAGCGGAGCGCTTCATGGCAGGTCGGTCACAAAAAAGGCTGCCCTCAAGGGCAGCACTTTGCAAGGAGTTTGGAAGTGAAACTTTGAGCCCAAGATAGCAAAACCAACCAGTCGACGCAAGCATGAATTTGAGACTGAGCCAACCGATCCGTTGCTCACCTATATGAACGGTCAGGGGTATAAAGGAATAAGGGTATAAGGTGGTCAGACACAGCGTTTACCTACCGTTCATATTGGCTTACTCAGTGGCCGCGCCAAGCGGCTATATTTACTTTGAACTTTGAACCGCGAAACGAATGTCTAGTGCTACCGAGCCTCAAATTCCAGATTTACAGAAAAATAATGTTACTTTTGAATGCTCTAGTGAAGGCCTAGCCCTTCGCCAATCATCACTCTACAAAACGAGCTACACATGGAATTTCCCGAAGACCTCCTCTATACCAAAGATCACGAATGGGTTCGCATCGATGGCGATACGGCTACGGTAGGCATCACGGACTTTGCCCAGGGCGAGCTTGGTGATATCGTTTACGTCGAAATCGAAACCCTCAACCAGCAGATCGAGCGCAACGGCATTTTCGGTAGCGTCGAAGCGGTGAAGACGGTCTCTGACCTATTCATGCCCGTAGCGGGAGAAGTGATCGAGATCAACGAGGCCCTAGCCGACCAGCCCGAGCTAGTCAACACCGATCCTTATGGCGACGGCTGGATGATCAAAATCCGGCTAGAGGAAGCTACTAGCGAGGCTGAACTGCTCAACCCCGCCGACTACCGCGAGATGGTGGCGGCTTAAGCCCGTCGATTTTCAATCTGAACACTCATGAGGTGGTCGCATTGCGCTGCCTCATTTCTATTTCTGCTGGCACCAAGGGCAGCAGCCAAGGGAGTTGGCGCCAAGGGCTACGGCGCTTTTTCTGAAAATGGGCAATGGCTTTCTCTAGCGCCACCTTTTGTGCCTCGTAACTCGGCTCTGACCAGTAGCGCAGCCCTTGGCCATAATGCTGATACAGCTCTGCCCAGTTGTGAAAGCGCTGCTGCAACGCCTGACTAGCCAGCAGCAGGTAGCGCACGGCGGTCTCTTGGTCGATGTAGTGTGCCAATATCCCCCAACGACAGAGGTCCATCAGGCGCAGCAGGTCCCAGGCCAAAAAGCTGACCTCTTGGAGTCGCTCTCCCTCCTGACGAATCCAGTGGATACGTGCCAGTTGCTCGGTAGCGGTCTCTTCGTGAAGCGACTCGACCTCACCCCGGTCGATGGCAGTCATATAGACGGCCAGCTCGACCTCATCCATCGCCAGGATCTGGTCGATCTCTGCCTGAAAAGCCATGCGGTGGCCCGTATCGAGTAGCCACTCGGCGGTTTTGATCCATTGCTCGGGCTTGCGCACATCCCA
>CAYVAP010000014.1:0-10957 GCA_964449365.1 uncultured Bacteroidia bacterium | reverse complement strand
GACGCTGAGGGGTGCGCCCATATAGCTCGCGCCAGTGCCACTTGCGCAGCCGCGACAGGGGCCCCAGAGCTGCCAAGGCCCAATCCAATGGCTGCCACTGCGGCTGGGGACCATGCTGTCGCCACCAGCGCCAACCACCCCACCCCAGCGCCATTACCAACCAGGCGTACAGCAAAGCCCCCGGCCAACCCAGCCATTGGGTGATCCCGATTCCTCCTCCCATCCCGGCAGCCAATCCCAGTAGCAAATAACCTAGCCACCACCCCCAGTAGCCCGCTGGGCGGACGATAAAACTTGCCCCAGCCCCAAATCCGGCGACGCCATCGAGCCCGCACCACCAGCACCAGACAGACGACACCAACCGACAGCAAGCCCAGGGTGAGGAGAATATTGACTAAGGAGGACATAGGGTAGATAGCCCGATAACCGAAGCGTCAAAACTGCCGAGCCATTCAACGCACGTACTTCGTCCCGATGCGATCCCAGCGGATGCCAAAGGCGCTTTCGTAAGAGAAGAAGACAAACAGTGGTTTGCCTACGATATGATTTTCTGGCACAAAGCCCCAAAAGTGGCTTTCTTCAGAGTTGTGACGGTTATCACCCATCATCCAGTAGTAGTTCAGCTCAAAGGTGTAGGTACTGGTCTCTTCGCCGTCAATGAAGATCTTGCCGTTTCGGTTTTCGAACTCGTGGCCTTCGTAGGCCGTGATCACGCGCCAGTAGAGGGAGACATTTTTGGGGGGCAGCTCGAGGGTCAGACCCTCTGCGGGGATCACGATGGGGCCATAATTGTCGATGTTGTGGCGAAAGTGCTGCCCGTTGAGGTTGTTGTGTTGGGGGTAAATGGGACGCTGAGACGGGGCGTCAGCTCGCTGAAAGATGGGCTCGACTTTCTGGATGGCGCGCATGTCCTTGATGTCCTCGGCTACCTGCTGAGGCATGAAAAGGCGCAGCACGTCGGGGTAGCGCACGATCTGCCAGTTGGGATTTTCGGTGAGGGGCCGAGAGCGGGTAGCGCCCGCCGATACCAGCCAGGGGCGAAAGCCCAGATCCTCCATATTGGGGAAGGAGTAAGACCAAACTGTTTCGCCGGGTACGCGACGACGCCCCACGAAAGTAGCCCCCTCCTTGACCTCCACGTGGTATTCGTACTGCATTAGCTCAGGATTGTCGCCTGCCGCGCCATTGATGTATACCTGCTGATCGATCAGTTGCAGGGTATCGCCCGGCATACCCACGCAGCGTTTGATATAGTTTTCCTTCATGCTGACCGGCTCTACCTTGCCGGCCCCGTCGCCCAGGTCGTGGATGTCGTGCGCGGGGTAGTTGAAGACCACGATATCGTTGCGCTCGATCTCGATGAGGCCCGGCAGGCGGTAGTAGGGCAGCTCCAGAAAGCTCAAGTAAGAGGGCATCGAGACGTTGCCGATCTTGAGCTTGTTGTGGACGAAGGGCACCGCCAGTGGTGTCATCGGCATCCGTGCCCCGTAATGAAATTTGCTCACAAAGAGAAAATCACCCGCCATCAGGGTACGCTCCATCGAGCTAGTCGGGATCATAAAAGCCTCCACGAAGAAGGTCCGAATAATCAACGCCGATACCCCTGCGAAAAGAATCGCGTCGCCCCATTCACGCAGGCTACTCTTCTTGGGTTGCTTCTTAGGGTCGAGAGGAGGCCCCTGGTATTGCCCCTTGGCATCAAAGCCGATCTTGGGAAAAAAATAAAACGGCAGCAAAAGCGCCGCCGCATGATGTTTGAGGTCGTGCTTGCCATAGGCGCGCGCCAGATCGATCACCATCGACACCAGCAACAGCACTCCCACCACCGGGAGCAAGATCAGCACCACCCACCAGGCAGGTTTACCGATCAGCCGCAACCATACCACCCAGTTATAGATCGGCACCATGGCCTTCCAGCCAGCCTCTCCCGCTTTCTCAAACAATCTATACAACCCAAGCGTGAAACCCACCAAGATGATCAGCCCGATGGCATTGAAAAACAGAGCAGCGCCGTTCATTCGATTCCAGTTATATCTATTGACAAAGGGATAAAGGTAGCAATCTTTTGGCCCCTTCAGCAACCTCATCCCCTGCGAAAACGCAATGTTCCCACTTTTGACCCTAATGGTCGCTCCCCTTGTCCAAAAATTACAGCCCCTCTCCAACTTAAGCAGGTTCCTTGCGTAAAAAACAATAAGTGTAAACTATACACAAACCCATTCCCCTTCCTCCCTTATCTGTATGAACAGTCATCAATGTAAGGTATGCGATATGGGTTTACCGAGTAGGGCTTTCCCCCCCATATTGGCTTATTCAGAGGCTGCACCACAAACTTTTAACTTTTAACCTCTAACTCTCAACCTCTAACCCTCAACCCCTAACTTTCAACCTCTAACTCTCCACTCTCATGCGTGCCCTCATTCTTGTCGATATCCAAAAAGACTTTCTCCCCGGCGGTCCCCTTGGCGTAGCAGAAGGCGATCAGGTCATCCCGGTGGCCAACCACTTGCAACAGTCATTCGATCTGGTGGTAGCTACCCAAGACTGGCACCCGGCTGACCATGGCAGCTTTGCGGCCAGCCATCCGGGGCGTGAGCCCGGCGAGGTGATCGACCTCGACGGCCTATCACAAATATTGTGGCCCACCCACTGCGTACAAAGTAGCGAAGGGGCCACCTTTGCTGATGACCTTGACTTGAGCCACGTCGAAAAAGTCTTCACCAAAGGCACCGACCCCCGCATCGATAGCTACAGCGGTTTTTATGACAATGGCCACCGCAAAGCCACCGGAATGGCGGCTTATTTGAAAGAAAAGGGCGTATCCGACGTTTACATTGTGGGCTTAGCCGCAGACGTTTGCGTCAAGTTTACGGCTTTAGATGCCGTCAAAGAAGGCTTTGCCACCCATGTCGTGCTCGATGGCACTCGCGGCGTAGATTTGCAGCCCGGCGACACCGAGCAGGCTTTCAAGGATATGCAGGCCGCAGGCGTAGACCTGATCAACAGCAAAGATCTGGTATCCGCCTGATCAGCTACGTCCGATATTGCCGGAAACCTTGCGCCAAATTGTCTGATTGGCAGGCAATTTGGCGTTTTTGTCTCAAGGATTACTTGCGCATGGCGGGGCAATTTGGCTATTTTGACGCAGGAGATCATGATCTGCTTGATGCCTGTCGTGGTCCATTGTTTCTCCTAATCCATGCGCTCGATGAAACGTCTCTATGTTCTTCGCTATTTCGGTCTACTATTGGGTAGCCTCCTCCCGCTGCTCGCTTGCTCTCAAACGGCTCAACCACCGAGTTACTTCGGGGCTCGACCTGGGCTGATCGTGGATTTTCGGCAACCTGAGAAGAGCACCTTCAATCCCCCGCTGCGAATGGCTACCCCCAAGCAGGCCCTGCGCACCCGGGGCGATGTTCCTATGACCCGCAAGTGTACCACGGTCGAGATGGAGAAAAAACGGCAGATACAAAACGCCGGGGCCACCGAAAGCACCCAGACCTTCGAAGGTTGGATAGACAAGCGACTCGATGAAAAGACTCGCAGCCGCAGCGGTCGCCGCGAAGAACTGAAGGTGTACACTATCCCTACGGTGGTGCATATCATTTACTCTAATCCCGGGCAGAACATCTCCGGGCAGCAGGTTTTGTCGCAGCTCGAAGTGCTCAACGAAGATTACCGTCGCCGCAACCCTAACAACCGCTCCGTTCCGGCCGCCTTTCAAGGAATAGCTACGGATACCCACATCGAATTTTGCTTGGCGCAGCGCGACCCGCAAGGCCGCCCCACCAACGGCATTCACCGAGTATCGCAAGGGGGAAGCCCTTTTACCGAAGAAGCCATCAATAACCTCATCAAACCCCAGACCAGTTGGGACCCCAACCGCTACTTCAACATCTGGGTTTGCGACATCGCCGATGGCATCCTGGGCTTTGCTCAATTTCCCCACTCGGCCCAAGTGCAGGGCATTCCCACTGGCAGCACCGCCGCCCATACCGATGGCGTGGTGATCAATTACAAGGCGTTTGGTACCACAGGGACGGTTTCCTCGCCGTTCAACGGCGGCAGGACGGCCACCCATGAGGTGGGCCACTGGCTGGGCCTGCGCCACATTTGGGGCGACGGCAACTGTAGCGTCGATGATTTCTGCGAAGATACCCCCCCCACCGATGGGGCACACTTCAACTGTCCCAATACCGGCATAGCCTGCGACGGGCAGCGGGCCATGGTCTCCAATTTCATGGACTACACCGACGATGCTTGTATGAACCTCTTCACCGAGGATCAAATGGCTCGCATGCATATGGTGCTGAAAAATAGCCCCCGTCGCAAATCTTTGCTCAACTCCAACGCCTGCCAGCCGCCCATCACGCCGCCTCAGCCGGCGTTTGCGGCGAGCATCAGAACGGGTTGCAAGCCGCTGGAGGTGCAGTTCATCAACCAGAGCAAAGGAGAGGGCCTTTCGTACCAATGGCAATTCGAAGGAGGTAGGCCCAGCAGCTCGACCGAGGCCAATCCCACCGTCAGCTATCGGCGCCCGGGGCGGTTTCCTGTTACCCTCACTGCCACCAATGCCGCTGGCACCCGCATCATACGCGAGGCCGAATACATCGAGGTGATGGCAGCGGGGGTAGCCTTGCCCTTCGTGGCTGACTTTGAAGCAGGCCCATTCCCGCCCCAGGGGCTCACGCTCTACAATCCGCAAAATGACTACCCCTGGCAGCGCGACCCCCGGGTGAGCGGCAATGGTCAAGGCAGCGCTTCACTCACCATCAACAACTTCGACAATCGGCAGCGGGGTAGCCTCGATTGGCTGCTCACGCCCGTGATGGATTTTTCGGGTAAAAAAGAAGTGCAACTCTCTTTCAAGGTGGCTTATGCCCCCTACAATCGCAGCTACAGCGATACCCTGGGCGTCTTTATCGCGACCGACTGTGGCAGCAGCTTCCGCAACATCTATCTGCGCGGCGGTGAGCGTCTCTCTACCACAGAGGCCAGCACCATGGCTTTCCGACCCGAGGCCGAGCAATGGCGCACCGAAGTGATCGACCTCAGCCAGTGGGCCGGACAAAGCCACGTGCAACTAGCCTTCGTCAATCGAGCTGGCTATGGCAATTATCTCTACCTCGACGATATCCAGGTGGAAACCAAGCGAGCACCCGCCCCCGAGCCTGCCTTTCGAGCATCGGCCCGGTCCGTCTGCCCGGGTGATACGGTGCGTTTCGAAGATAACTCCGCCCCCAACCCCCAGCACTGGGTGTGGTCCTTCCCCGGTGGCACGCCGGCCAGCGATACCCTGCGCCGTCCTTATGTGCGGTACACCCAACCAGGGCGATATCCGGTAACCCTGACCGTGTCAAACGAGGGGGGGAGCCAAAGCCTCACCCAGGAAGGATTCATCGAGGTGAAGCCCCAGCCCCACTTGAGCTTGACCGCCTCCGACACAGATGTGTGCCTGGGCGAATCGGTCACCCTGAAGGTCGAAGCCGAGTCGGATTACCAATGGTCATTGGGCCCAGGGATTACCCCCCCCCGCGGCGATCAGGTCAAGCTCACCCCCCAAACCGACGCCACCTATGCCGTGAGCATCTCGGCTCGGGGTGAACAATGTGCCGCCCGCGAGGAACTAACCGTCCGGGTAGGCAGCAGTGGCCGATCATTGGCGATCACGCCCCCACAGGCCACCATCTGCCAGGGCGAAGCCGTAACCCTCAACGCTACCGGAGCCGATCAGTACCAATGGACTCCCACCGATGGCCTCGATCATCCCAACAGTGCCCTGGTCAAGGCTTCGCCTGACCAAACCACCCGCTATACCGTGCTGGGCATCAGCCCCGGCTGCACCACCCGCCAGGAGATCACCGTATACGTAGAATCGCCACCGACGGGCTTTCAAGTCGAGTCCGAAAAAGCGCGTCTCTGCCCTGGCGAGCAAACCCTCTTGCGCGCCAGCGGAGCCGCTAGCTATACCTGGAGCCCTGCCGCCAGCCTCAACCAGCGCGAAGGGGCCGAAGTGATCGCCCGCCCTGAGGTGAGCACCCGCTACCGGGTGGAGGCCATCAGTCCCAATGGCTGCCAGGCTACCCAGGAGATCGAAATCGCGGTGGTGCCCAAACCGGAGCTCAGCTTGATTGCCTCAAAGCGCATCAGTTGTCCTGGTGAAGCCGTGCGCATCCTAGCCCAGGGGGCCGCTAGCTATCGATGGCCAAGTCGCCCAGATTTGCAACCCATGGGCAACAGTGCCACCGCCAAGCCGACCGAAGCCGTGGAATACCAGGTGGTCGGGCGCAGCGCCGAAGGCTGCACTGATACCTCACGTATCGCCCTGGATGTCTACCCGCGCCCTGAGTTGAGCCTGACAGCCTCGCGACAAACCCTTTGTCCTGGTGATCGCACCGTGCTGACCGCTTCTGGAGGGCAAGACTACGTGTGGTACCCGGCCCAAAAGCTCAAAGTCTACAACAATCAACCCAACCAGGCCGAGGCCACCTTGCGCAGCGACCAGACCTTTTCGGTGGTCGCTACCGATGAGCGGGGCTGTAAAGCCGAAGCCTCCATCGATATCGAGGTGGCCGACGGCCTGAGCGATCAACCCATGGCGGACTTTTCGATTTCCTCGACCTCCACCTGTGCCGGGCAAGCGGTGCAGTTTACTTCGCGCTCGAAAAACGCCGCTCAGTACTCCTGGAGCTTCGAAGGAGGAGAACCCAGCAGCTCTTTCGAGCCCAATCCCGAAGTAATTTTCCGAGAAGAGGGGCTGCACGATGTGCGCCTCACGGTGCGTAGCTGCGCGGGCCTGCAAGCCAGCAAAGAGCGTCAGGATTACCTGCTGGTCACCTCTCCCTTTGATCTAAAACTGAACACCGACGATGTCTCGGTGTGCTACGGTGCGCCCTTTCAGCTCAGGGCTTCGGGGGGAAAAAATTACAGTTGGTCGCCTGCTCGCCATCTCGACCAGACCACAGGCAGCAGCGTTGTGGCGCGCCCGGAGCAAACCACCACCTACACCGCGACAGCTACCGATGCCCAAGGCTGCCAAAGCCAGGCGTCTGTGACCCTTACCGTGATCGGCGGCGAGGAGCAGGTCGGGGTGACTCCTTTCGAGCCAGTGATCTGCGAAGGTGGCCAAGTCGATCTGCAAGCCAGCGGCGGCGTTACCTACACCTGGAGCCCGCAGCGGGGCCTAGACCGCAGCTTTGGCGCGACGGTCACAGCTACCCCTGAGCAAACCACGCGCTACACCGTTGAGATCATCACGGTGGATGGATGCACCTATCGCAAGCCTGTGACCGTTACCGTGCGCCAATCCAATGCCCTCGCCTTGACTGCCTCAGCAGACGAGATCTGCCCTGGCGAGGCCGTGACCCTGGAGGCCTCGGGCGAGGGGGTTTTTCGCTGGTCGCCTGATGCGCGCCTCAGTGCAGCCACTGGCCCCAAAATCAACGCCTATCCGCGCGAGACCACGACCTTCACCGTTGAGGGCGTTGATGCCAATGGCTGTCGAGCTACGGCCAAGCGCACCGTGAAGGTGATCAATCAACCTGCCCTGACCGTCTCGGCGGTCGACCCCTCCATTTGTCGGGGTACCACCACTGAGCTACTGGCCAAAGGCCAAGGACCCTTCCAGTGGAGTCCTACCCAGGGGCTTTTGCAGCGCAGCGGCCCTAGCGTAACGGCCAGTCCGCAGCGCACCACTACTTACACGGTCTCCGCAGGAGAAGGCCGCTGCCGGGCCGAAAAGCGCATCACCGTCGAAGTGCTGGAACCCACGGCGCTGACCATAGAGCCTGAAAGCCCGTCGGTATGCCCTGGTACCACCCTCGAGCTCGAGGCGACCAGTGGCAGCCGCCATCGCTGGAGTGGCCCGGGCCTCAACACGGCCTTTGGTAGTCGCATCCAGGTAAGTCCACAGCAGACCACCGCCTACAGCGTGACCGGGCTCGATGCACAGGGCTGCGAAAGCAAAGGCTCGATATCGGTGTCGGTGAAGGAAGGTGATTTTCTGCAAGTCTCCAGTTCGGCCAGCATCTACTGTCTGGGACAAAGTCAACCCGTGCGCCTGATCGCGAAGGGGGCCGCCACCTACCGCTGGGAAGGCAATGGCCTGTCAGGAGATAGTGGGGCCCAAGTAACGGCTACCCCGGATCGCAAATCTACCTATCGGGTGTTGGGCGAAGATGCTTACGGGTGTCGCGACACTGGCACGGTCACCCTCGACGTGGGCCGCATCGAGCCTGCCTTCCAGATGTCGACCAACCGCCTCGACCTGGCGCGAAGCTTGGGCGTGGTAGACTTCAGCGACCAAACCCCCGACGGGCAAGAATGGCTCTGGGACTTTGGGGAGGGTAGCCGCTCTCGCGAGCAGAATCCTGTCCACGTCTACGATCAAGTGGGTACCTATACCATCACCATGCTGGTCTCGGATGGGGTCTGTCAGGGGCGTGCCACCCAGGAGTTGGTGGTAGAAAACACCTCTAGCCTGGCAACCCTGACCAGTGAAGGCCGCTTCGAGGTATCCGCTCCCGGCAGCGATGGCATCGTGCAATTGTCTTTGCTGAGCCCCCAGGAAATGTTCCTGCGCCTGCGCCTGCTCGATGCCGAGGGCAAACAGCTAGCCCTGGCTGCCCTGCGCCTGCAAGAGGGCCCCTATCGGCAGCAACTGGACCTGAGTAGCTTTCCCAAAGGGACCTACTACGTGCAATTGCTGGATGGAAGTGGGTCGGTGACGCGGGAGTTTCAGTACTGAGAAGGATCACGAATTTCGAATTACGCGTCCCAGGCGCGCTATTTGAAGTATCCCTCCAGCTCCACCTCAGTGATCTGCTTGAAGGTGGGGCGATTGTTGGGGGCGAAGGCAGGCACCTGACAACGCAGCAGATCCTGCACCAGTTGATGCCGCTCGTTGGCATCGAGGCGATGGTGGGCGGGGATGGCGCAGCGCTGGGCCACGGCGCGGGCAATGCTTTCGGCGCGCTTTTCGGGGGCACTGCTGCTGCCGGTCTGTCGCACGTCAGCCACGATTTGCTCGAAGACCGCGCGGATCTTGCTGGTGCTCACGCCACTGGGGGTGCCATAGACGATGAGGGAGTTTTTGCCGAATTCTTTCAATTCGAAGCCCATCTGCCGCAGCAACTCATCCACCTCCAGCAGCAGCAGGTAGTCGTCGGGGCGAAACGCCAGCGTTTGCGGAAAGAGCAACTGCTGCGATCCCATCTGGCTACCCTGCGAGGCTTGCAAGAAGCGCTCGAACAACACCCGCTGATGGGCTAGCTGCTGATCGATGATGAGCAGGTTGCCCTCGTACTGGGTGAGCAGGTAGCGGCCTTGGTACTGGACCAAAAAGCTGTCCTGATCGGGTGCGTCGTTGCGCTGGAGCGGGGTGATGGGCAGGCGCGGCTGGGCGTCTTGCGGCTCGGGTGTTTCGGGGGGCTGCGGCGGCTGATACAGCGACTCCCAGTCTTCGCGGCGAGGCCGCTGCCGCTGCGGGGGCAGGTCGATCACCGGCGAGTTCGAGCGGGATTTGCCCACCGTGTGATCGCCCTGAGACGGCGTAGGCCCAGATTGATAAATGGCCTGTTGCAGGGCCGAGTCGCCAAAATCGAACTCCGGCGCGTGATGCGCCTCGGCCAGCCCCTGCTTGATCAGCCCGTGCAGCAGCACATAGAGGGTGCGCTCATCGTCAAACTTCACCTCCGTCTTGGTGGGGTGAATGTTGATGTCGACGTGCACCGGGTCGATGCCCAAAAAGATGCAGTAGAAAGGATGACTGTCAGCGGGGATAAACTCCTCGAAGGCTGAGGTGATGGCGTGGTTGAGGTAGTTACTTTTGATGAAGCGCCCGTTGACGAAGAGATATTGATCGCCGCGGGTTTTGCGGTAGACTTTGGGACTACCGATGTAGCCGTGAAAGGTGGCGTAGCCCGTGGCTTCGTCTACGTGGATGAGATTGCCCTGCATTTCCTCTCCCAAAAGGCCCACGATGCGGTCTTCGATACTGCCCGGCGGCAGGTCGTAGATGGTGGTATCGTTGTGTTGCAGCGTGAGGTGGATCTCAGGGTGGGGGAGGGCCACCCTAATGAATTCGTTGATGAGGTGGCGCGTCTCTACCGGATTGGATTTGAGAAAATTGCGCCGGGCGGGCACGTTGAAGAAGAGATTGCGCACCAAGAAGGAACTGCCCCCCGGTCCGGCCCAGGGCTCCTGCTTTTTGACCTTGGAAGCCTCCACGTCTAGCTCCACCCCAAGCTCAGCCGCCTGCAAGCGGGTACGCAGGCGCACCTGCGAGACGGCCGCAATAGAGGCCAGGGCCTCCCCGCGAAAGCCTAGGGTACGAATGCTAAAGAGATCATCCTGCGCGCGGATCTTGGAAGTCGCATGCCGCTCGAAGGCCATGCGGGCATCTTGGGCCGACATGCCCGCGCCATTGTCGGTGACCTGAATCAAGTTTTTACCTGCGTTTTTGATTAGTAGGTTGATGCGGGTAGCTTGCGCATCCACCGCATTTTCAAGCAGTTCCTTTACCACCGAAGCCGGGCGCTGCACCACCTCCCCCGCCGCGATTTGGTTGGCGATGGCATCAGGCAGCAGCTGTATCAGGTTTTGCATAGATGGGTTGCTGTCAGTCTTCGCAGGGGTCTGAGGTTAGGTAAAAGTACCAATTTTTTTGGGAATGGTCAGATATTTAGGGGGGATTGTGCAAAAAAGGGGGGCGCGGGGAGTACCTCACTTGGCTCAGCGGCTGCCTCACGGCGTTGTACCCCTTTTTCACGCCCGAGGACCTGCTGCGGGCCGACTGGCTGCTAGTGCTCTGTCAATTCCCCAATGATGGGTGATCGCTGCATCTGTTGACGCATCTCGGCGTTGAAAGCTCTTCTGTGGGGCCCTCCATCCCACCGTCTCGCGGTTTGGCCCGCCAAACTCGGATTTTTCTTCCAGTCTCCGTCGAGCCTGGGGAAGG
>CAYVAP010000013.1:0-20053 GCA_964449365.1 uncultured Bacteroidia bacterium | reverse complement strand
CCCCCACATATTGGCTCACTCAGTGGCCGCCCAAGCGGCTAAATTTACTTTCAACGCTTAGCAGAGGGCAGAGGCGTACAGAAACCGAGGAACCCAGGTTTCAAGAAATGTTCATTCTACTCTCGCTTCTCGCAGCGCAGCGGTCTCTCTTCTCGCTTTTCTCCTCTCGCAGCGCAGCGATCTCTCCTCTCACCTCTCGCAGCGCAGCGGTCTCTCTTCTCGCTTCTCGCAGCGCAGCGGTCTCGCTTCTCACCTCTCGCAGCGTAGCGATCTCTCCTCTTGCTTCTCTCCTCTTACAGATATGGCAACCTTCCAGGCGGTTCTCCTTCGATTCATAAAAACTCCGCAGCCTCTTCTCGCTTACCACATCCTCGACCTGCCGACAATCTGTCAAAAAACCATTACAACCCTAAAACACATCGAACCCATTCTTCGCGGCGGCGGTGCTGTCAGCTTTGGAGTAGTCGATCGCCTTCAGCTCACCGATCTTGGGGATGATCTGAATGAGAAACCGTTGGTTTTTAGACTCATCGACAGGGTCGCGCCCTACCCCACCCTCACCGGAGCCGGAGATCATCACCTCGACGCGGTCGGGGTCGAAGTCGATGCCTCGGTTTTCCCAGAGGCGGTACAGCGACAAAGCCCGCTCGTAGCTCAGCTCGTAGTTGCGGCTGTAATCATCTTGGGAAGCCATGCCCTCGACCACCAGCATGTACTTGATGTTGTCTTCGGGATCGAGCTTTTGGACGAGGCTTTGAAGGGCCTTCCCAGCCTGGATTAAGGTGCGGTCGTACTGCTCAGGAATGCGGCTCTGACCCTTGGGAAACTGCACCTGAGCCCGCAGCACGTGGCGCTTGTAGGCAGGTTGGTACGCAAAGTAGCGCGGGTCTAGCGACTCGATGGCTTTCTGGATTTCCTGGAGCTTTTTGTACTCCTCTTCCATCACCACCAGGCGGGCGCGCTCCTGATTGAGCTCCTCGATCAGCGAAGAGGCATACATTTCCTCCTCGCTGAGGCGCCGCTTTAGCTCTTCGAGCGCCTGACTCTGCGCATCCAGCTCCAGGCTGCGCACCCGTAGCTCTTCTTCGGTGGTGACCAGCGCCTCGGCCCGCACCTTGAACATCTTGTAGCTCAGCACGAAGAGCGCCAGCACAATGATGAAAAGCGCCGTCATCAGGTCGGCGTAACTTACCCAGAACAGGCGACTGCTATCTCGTTTCATGGGGGATTCGGGATTGGTAATTCGGGATTGGTAATTCGGAATAAGTGAGGGGTGGTCGGGATGATTCCCGCGAGCGGGATTTCGCTTCGCTCAACGGGGGTGATCGAGGTGATCGAGGTGGTCAAAGTTATACGATCATCCCAGATGTCGGTACCCTCTTCTGGGATAAACCTAGATCACTGTTCACTTTGATCGCACTTTCTTTTGTCTCGCAGCGCAGCGATCTGACCTCTCACCTCTCGCAGCGCAGCGATCTAAAATACCAGCGTCTCCACCAGATACATCCCCGCGCTCACGATGCCGAGGGAAAAGGCCACGATGCCCGTGTACAGAAAAATCTGTCCGGCGGTGCTGCTCAGGAAACCGCGCTGCTCGCGGTCCATTTGGGCTAGGCGCTGATTCATCTGCTGCACGGCGGCGGAGAGAAGTTGGCGAGACTGCGTTTCGTCCTCGACCCGCGCCAGCAACTGGGCGTTGATGTGAACGCTCTTTTCCTGCAGGGTCTTCACGTCGTCCTTGATCCGGCCAAGGTCTTCGCTCAGCGAGCGCGCTAGCGCCTGCCGATCGCCGCCATCGAGCGTGGCCAGGTATTGGTCCATCTTCAGGTAAGCCGTCTTGGTGCTTTCGTCCAGCGCCTTGATGTTTTCGTCCACCAGGGTATTGACCTGCTGATCGACGCGCTGAAAGTTTTCAACCAGCTTGCGGGTAAAGGCCTCAGCCTTTTGCTGGTAATTGTCCAAGTAAGCCACCTGCCGTTCGATCAGTTGATCGTTGGTCAGCACGGCCTGACCGATGCTGCTGATTTCCTGCTCCACGGTGCGGATCTGCTTGAAGACATCCTTCAGCTCGCGAAAGAGCCGTAGGGTATCGCCCAGCGATTCATTCATTTGCCCCTGGTACTGAGCAAAGCCATCCTGAAAGGCCGCCAGCGAGTCGCGCAGCCCCTTGACCGAGCCAGAGACCGGCGAGGCTTCGGGGTGTACCACCCGGGTCCGCAAAAACTGAAAGTAATCCTCCAACCCCTCGTCGCAATCCTCCTTGCGCACCTTGAAGCTCTGGTTGGAGCGCACCGTGAGCAGCAGGCCGATGGCCGAGCCCATCATGCCGATCACCACGCCCCCGATAAAACCCTGAATGGCTGCGTCAGTTACGCCTACGATGGCGATTTTGACCAGGCCCATGATCACCCCAGTAAAGGTGGCCAACAGGCCGATGTACAGCGGGAGGGGCAGGTTGGTCTCGATAGCTTCCTCCATCGACTCAGCCTTGCGCTGCGCGATTTCCTGCAGCCGCTCAGTCTGCGAAGCACCCTTGTTGCGTCGCAGGTAGTCGTTGGTCATTTGCAAGAGGTCGCGAAAGCCCTGGCTAAAGCGCGGGTGGTCCTTGAGTTGCGGCACCATGATGGTATCCACCGCGTTGAGGTCGACCTGCGCCTCCTCGGTTGCATCCAGCAAGCTAGCTTGCGGGAATAGCTTACCCAGGCGGCCGATGGCCTGGCTGTTGCGCAAAAACACGAAGATTTGCCCGACGATGATCAGGCCCACGATGATGATTTCGGCCAGAAGAATGGGATCCATAAGCGTCATGATTCAAAATGCAAGGAAACTAGACGGAGGTCCAGGTTCCGAAATATATTTGTAAAGTTTTAGCGGCATAAGAATGTCAACTCTCAACTCTCGACCCAGAACTTCTAACTCACCAGACGCTTATCCCGCCTGCAAAGACGAGCGCAGCGCGGAGAAGGTTCCACGCTGCGCTCAGTTTTGGGCCTCAAAGGGAGAAAAATGTTCAGAATGGGAAAAGGTATGTCAAGATGGGAGAGATTGGTATTTCGATCCAAAGCAAACGGGCCGTCCACAGCAGGATGGACGGCCTGTTTAGGTAAGGGAAAGCAAAAAGCCGCTTTCGACTATTTCACTACGATCACGCGCTGCACCATGCGTTCGCCATCGGCCTCCAAGACCACGAAGTAGGTTCCCTCAGGCTGTCGACGCATGTCGACCTCTTCGCGTAACACCCCGCCCGGAGCAAAAGCCTGGAAGACCTGAATCTCTTGTCCTAGATTGTTGAAAAGCCGAACAAGCACTTTGCTGGTGTTCAGAATTGCACCATCGATCACGAAGACGCCCGGGTTAGGGTTGGGAAAGACTCGAACGATGCCACCTGCGAAGGGCTTGGTGATCTCAGTAACCGTCATTTGTACTTCTTCAGAGACTTCTGAACTGCAGTTCCCGTTAAAGACGACCACAGTGTAAATCCCAGATTGTAGCGCGATGATGCGGCGTGTGCTATCAGGCAACAATATTCCATTGATATACCATTGATACTCATCCCCAAAAACAGTGCAAAACAGCGTGTCATTGGCAAGAGGCAGAATGCTAGGCTGAACCGGAATGGTATCTACCCTCACCTCTGCAGGCAGCGAAGTCGGGCTGATGCAGCCTAGGCTATCGGTAACCGATACGGTCCAAAGGCTGCTGCTATCGACCGTCAAGCTATCAGTGATATCCCCATTACTCCAAAGGAAATCGCCACTGCCCGAGGCACTCAACGTTACACTATCACCTTCGCAGATGGTGGTATCGCCCGGAGTGATGACAGGCTGTAACGGCAGCGGATTGACTTGCACCAGGATGCTATCTGAGGCTGGACTAGCGCAGCCAAAGCTGTCCAGCGCCGTGGCCACGTACGCCCCGCTTTGCGTTACCACGATATCCTGCGTGCTGTCGCCGTTGCTCCACTGGTAGGCAAAGGCTGGGGTGGCGCTGAGCGTTACGCTGTCGTCGGCGCAAAACGCCGTCGGGCCATTGGCACTGATGATCGGGGCCGCTGGCAGCGGATTGACCGTGGTGCGGACCGTATCGGCAGCGGGGCTTTCGCAGCCATTACTGTCGAAAACGATCAGGCTAAAGCTGCCTGCGCTGTCCACCGCAATGCTCTGGGTGGTTTGGCCGGTACTCCAGAGGTAGCTGAAGCCCGCCGGACCGCTCAGCAGGGTGGTATCGCCCGCACAGATGAGGCCATCGTTGGGCAGGTCAATGCTGGGCGCAGCTGGCAGGCTGTCCACCTGCACGTTGATCGGCGCGGAGGCCGGACTGCCACAGCCCAGGCTGTCGAAGACGGTCAGGGTGTAGCTACCCGTCGTGCTCACCAAGATGCTCTGCGTGGTATCGTTGCTGCTCCACAGGTAGTCAAAGCCCGCCGGGCCACTCAGGCCCACGCTGTCGCCCTGGCAGAATTGCGTACTGCCCGTGGGGGTAACCAGCGGCTGGGCTGGCAGCGGATTGACAATCACTGCCACAGGAGTCGCATCAGGGCTGACGCAGCCGTTGCTGTCGATCACGGCGAGGGTATAGCTACCCGCAGTATCGGCGAAAATGCTCTGGGTGGTTTCGCCTGTGCTCCACAGGTAGCTGAAGCCCGCCGGTCCACTCAGGCCCACGCTGTCGTCGGCGCAGAAGGCCAGCGGACCATCAGGCGTGATGGTCGGAGCCGCAGGCAACGGATTGACGAGGGTAGCTTGCGTCTCCGAGAGAGGACTGACGCAGCCGTTGCTGTCTGTCACTGTCAGGGCAAAGCTGCCCGCGCTATCGACGGTGATGCTTTGGCTGGTGTCGCCCGTGGTCCAGAGGTAACTGAAGCCTGCGGGGCCACTCAGGCTCACGCTGTCGCCCTGGCAAAAGGCGGTGTCGCCGTTGGCCACGATGCTCGGCTGGGTCGGCAGCGGATTGACTTGTACCGCCACTGAGTCAGAAGCCGGGCTGGCGCAGCCGTTGCCGTCGATCACGGCCACGAAGTAGTCGCCCGTGCTGCTCACCGTCAAATCAGCGGTGGTGTCGCTGGTGTTCCACAGGTAGGCAAAACCGCTGGGCGCGCTCAGGGTTACGCTGTCGTCGGCGCAGAAGGTGAGCGGGCCGCTGGCCTGCACCGTGGGCTGGGCCGGCAACGGGTTGACCGTCGTACTCACCGCCGCCGAGAGCGGGCTGACGCAGGCGTTGCTGTCGATCACGGTGAGGGCAAAGCTGCCTGCCGTATCGACAGTGATGCTTTGGCTGGTGTCGCCGGTGCTCCACAGATAGCTGAAGCCTGCCGGGCCGCTCAGGATCACGCTGTCGTCGGCACAGAAGGTGAGCGAATCGCTGGCGGCAATGGTGGGCGGGGCGGGCAGCGGGTTGATGGTCAGGGTAGTCGTGTCAGAGAAGGGGCTGACGCAGCCATTGGTCCCCACCACTTGCAGGGCAAAGGTGCCTGCGGTGTCGGAAACGAGGCTGGGGCTGACCGCGCCGTTGCTCCAGAGGTAGTTGGCGTAGCTCTGGGTGGCGGCCAGGGTGAGGCTGTCGCCCGCACAGATGGCGGTGTCGCCCACGGTCAACAGGGGCGCATCGGTTTTGCCAATGCTGAAGATGGAATCGCTCTGCCCCACAATGCTGTCCTCCAGGGTCGCGATGGCGCGGATCAGCACGCTGTCGCTGGCGGGGAAGCCTAGCGGGACTTCCCAGAAGTAGCTGGTATCTGCGGCGGGAAGGCTGTCGGCCAGGGGCAGGTAGGTGCCGCCGTTATTGAGCGAATACTCGAGGCTGACCAGCTCGACGTTCTTTTTCTCCCAGGTAACCAGGATGCTGTCCCCCACACAAAACTGCTCCCCGCCGTTGGGGAAGAGCGGCTCGACGAAGGCAGTGTCGCGCACCAGGAAGCAGGTGAGCGGGGTGGTGGTGTAGGCTTGAATGTTGACCACGTGGTCGCGGGCCAGGGCATAGACGCAGTGCTCTTTGTTTTGCTGGCCCAAGAAGCGAATCACCGTGTCCTGGGTGACGCCCAGGGCCAGGGTGATGATGGGCTGCCCGTCGATGCTCAGGTAGAGGTCGTAGCTTTCGGTGCCGGAGGCAGGCATCCCGCTGGCGGTGGAGTCGTCATAAAAGGTGAGGTCCAGCTCGAAGCTGTCCTGCACCAGCCCGGCCACGGGGGCCAGCTCCAGGGTGGGCGGCAGGGCGTCGATGGTGTTGAAGTGGGTGTTGGTGAAGATCGACGGGTTGTCGTCGAAGATGATCTCGGCCTGCTCGTAGATGGTGTCGCCCGTCTGTGCGGCGGGGTTGGGCACGACAGTGAAACGCACGTAGCCTTCGCCCAGGCGGCGGATGCTGTCGTTGACGGGCAGGAAGCCGAGGGTCGCGTCAGTGGGCGGCAGCAGGGTGTTGGGGTCCAGCGATTCGAAGCGCCAGAAAGCCCGGTTATTGGCAAAGTCCAGCCCGGCCGAGACATCCACGATCACGCCCAGCGAGTCGATCAGCGCCTGGTCATCCAGCCGCGTCTGGTAAAAACCCACCCCGGCGGGGGTGGTGAAGTTGAAATCGCCAAAGCCAAAGTCCTTGAGGCGCAGCGACAGGGGGTTCAAGTTGCTGTCCAGCGGCAGGTAAATCTCCACGATCTGCGCCGCCGCCGTGGCAAAGTCGGGGTCATTCTCATAGAGAATGGTGTAGTTGAGGGTGTCGTTGATGGAGACCCACTGGGCGGAGTCGTAACCGGCGGGGCCGATGATTTCGTTGGGGTCGACGGCGGCGATGATCAAAACTTCCCAGGAGTTTTCATCGCCGGAGTTCCCTCCAGAACCCTGATTTCCATTACTACAAACTAAGCGTCCCCAAGTCGAATGATATAGGTAGTCTTTATATGTGTAAATAATACCAAACAATCCTCCTACTAAACTCCCCCTCACATAGTCTATACCATTAGCGGCGTCAGACAGAGATCTTTCAGCAAGAATTTTATCTGCCAACACAACATTTTGATTACAGAAATTAAAAAATGCATCAAGGGCACCTGCGGCACCTTCTTGCTCATATGCCCAATCATGGTCTCTGCAATATGAATCTACAGGACTTTTTACTGGTAAAAGATAGTTACCCTTAAACTCGTCTGAGGCTGGCCCACAGTAATTGGTTCCTAACCAAGAGGCATTACTACCCCAAAAAAGCTCTTTGGTAAAATCAACTAAAGAATAAATTGCTTTGGCTAGCCTGTAAATGTTATTTAGTCCTTGTAAAATTTTCTTACGAATATTACTCAACTCATCAAGTAACCGAGAGAGTTCAGGATCCATCTTTACCGCACCTTGTGGATCTGAAAACTTGATGGGATTGCCTTCAACATAAACATATCGGTTAAGACTAGCTGGCTGTTCTACGGTACCTAGGTAACCATCTTTTTTAGTAAACCGCCCCACCCCAGCATCATAATACCTGGTCCGATAATAATACAACCCCGCCTCATCATCCCATTCCCGCCCGGTATAGGTAAACGGATTCTCCACCGCCCCCGTCTGGCTGCGCAGGCTCCCAAAAGCCTCATAGTCATAGCTGGCCGCCACGCTTTGGCTGCCATCCGTCAGGGCCTTCACGCTGCCCAGCGCATCCTGGTGGTAGAAGTAGGTCTGTCCATTGCGGGTCATGCTCAGCCAGCTATCCATCGTTAGGCCGCTGGTGTAGCGGGCCAGGGTTTGGCCGCCAGTGTTCATCTCCATTAGGGGATTAGCCCCGTCGAGGAAGTAGCGCACGATCACGCCGCTGGTGTCGGTGCGGGTGAGGCGGTTGCCGAAAGGATCGTAGGTATAGCTGACCGTGGCCCCGCTCGGTAGGGTTACCTGCGTCAGGCGATCTTGCCCGTCGTAGCTGTAGGTGGTGGTCCCCGTGCTGTCGCTGCGACTGGTCAGGTTGCCGTTGTTGTCGAAGGTGAAGCTGGCACTGCCCGCCGCTTGCAGGCGATCAGCGTCGTCGTAGGTGTACTGCGTGCCGATGCCATTTTTCACCAGTTGGGTGCGGTTGCCGGTGGCATCGTAAAGGAAATATTCGGAGTCGCCGCCGGGGTAGCTCACGCTGTCGAGGCGATAGCTGCCGTCGTAGCTGTAGCTGTGGGTGCCGCTCAGGTCGGTCATGCTCAGGCGATTGCCCCGCGCATCGTAGGTGTAGCCAAAGCGCAGCAGCACCGCGCCCCCCGCGTCGCGATGCACCACCGAATCGACCCGGTCGGCATCGTCATAGTAGTACTGCACGTAGGTGCCATTGCCATTGGTTTGCTGGGTCATGCGCCCGGCCGCGTCGTAGGTAAAGCTCGTGGTGTTCCCCGCCGGATCGGTGAGCTGGGTCAAGCGGTTGTTGCCGTCGTATTGGTACTGCGTGGTGCCGCCGTCGGGGTCGAGCATGGCCGTTCGGTTGCCCGCCGCGTCGTAGCTGTAGCTGATGCTCTTGCCCCAGTTGGTGAGGGTCTTGCTGGTCAGGCGGTTGAGGGCGTCGTAGGTGAAGAGCATGGTCACCGCGTTGTTGCTGGCCGAGACCAGGTTGCCCTCTGGGTCGTAGGCAAAGCTCTCGCTGTTGCCGGGATAGCTGCGCCCGGTCAGGCGGTTGAGGGCATCATAGATGTAGGTGGTGGTCTGCCCGTTGGGATCGACCTTCTGGATCAGGTTGCGGTTGCTGTCGTAGGTGTAGCGGGTGGTGTTGCCCTCAGGGTCGGTTTCTTCCACCAGCAGGTTGTCGCCGTTGTAGCTAAAGGTCGAGACGTGGCCGTTGGCGTCGGTCATGCGGGTGAGGTTGCCAGGGCCGTCGTATTCGTACATGGTCAGGCCCGCCGAGTCATCCACCCCGATCAGGCGATCCAAGCCGTCATAGATATAGTCGGTGCCGTAGCCGTTTTCGTCCACCACCTTGGTGAGGTTGTCCTCGTCGTCATATTCAAAGGTCTGATCGTGCCCCAGCGGATCGACGATGCGGGTGAGGCGGTCCAGCACATCGTATTCCATCGACATGCTGAAGCCGTTGGGATTGGTCATACCTGTGAGGTTGCCCGCCCCGTCGTAGGTAAAGCTCTCGCTGCCAATGGGATAGGTAATCTGGGTGAGGTCGCCCGTGGCGTTGTAGCTGAAGCTGGTCGTTTCGCTGTTGCCGTCGGTATAGCTGCTCACCTGCCCGTTGCCGTTGTAGGCGTACTGCTCGGTGATGCCCTGCGGGCGGTCGATCTGGGTCAGGTTGCCCTGCGCATCGTAGGTGAAACTGCTGCTGTTGCCGTTCTTATCGGTGAGCTGGGTGAGGTTGTTGTAGGTCGGCTCATAGGTAAAATTGCGGATGCCGCCCAGCGCGTCGGCCATGGTCAGCACGTTGCCCTCGGCGTCATAGCCATAGCCCGTCTGGTTGCCGTTGCCGTCTTCTGCCGTGCTGATGTTCAGGTCATTGTCATAGCCATAGGTGGTGTTGAGGCCGCAGCAATTGCCCTGCTTTTCCAGCACATTGCCCAGCGAGTCGAAGGTATAGCGCGTCAGGTGCTCCCCGGCACTGCCCCGCTCGACCACGAAGGTCTTGTTCTGCGGCGTGGCGTAGGTGATGCTCAGCTCGGCATCGCAGGACTTGATGCGCTTCACCCGTCCGCCGCCGTCGTAGACGATGTAGGTGGGCGAGCCGTTGCGATCGATGACGTTGGTGATCACACCGTTGGGGTTGTAGACGTATTCCAGGGCTTTGAACTGGGGATTGACGGCGAAGCGCAGCAGGCTGTCTTGTTCGTAGATGAAGAGCCACTGACGCTGCGGCGAGACATTTGCGTCGATAATCTGGAATAGATGTCCATTCTGCCAGTTGAACGAAACGCTGCGCCCGGAACTGTGGTCGATTTGGGTCAATTCCTCCCCTGTGTAGCTGAACGTCAGCTCATTGCCATTCGGCTCGCGCATGCGCGTGATGCGCTGATGACTGGCGTCTTCGAAGAGCATTTGCACCCCATATTTACTCTCCAGCAAATACTCCCCCGGTGCGGTTTCCGTCCAGGTATCGAAAATCCCCGTCGGTGCATCGTAGCCGCTGCCGTTGAAGGTGTACAAATCGCGCCGTCCGTCGGGGCGCTCCACGATCAGGTTGGGGCTGCCCGCCGTGTCGGGGTAGTAGCGATAGTGATAGCTGAAAGTCCAGCCCGCCCCGTAGCCCCAATCCAGCGAGTCGCGGTAGCTGTTGTAGCTGAAACTCAGGTCAATGGGCATGCCCGGCCCCGGCAGGTAAAGGTCGGTGCGCTGAAAAAACAGATTGCCCGTAAAGCTGTTGACTTCCAGCCCCGATGGCCCCTGAATGTTGGGCCGCGTGATGTTTTGCCCTTGGACCAGCAGAGTGCCCATCAGGCAGGCAAGCAGGAGGAGATATGATGACCGTACCATGGGAGGTATTGGGTATGGATGGTGAGGGGAATGGGGGGAATAATGGAAATAAGGGGGAGGTAAGGTCATAGATAAATGGCCCAACTGCCTGATACCGTATTCCTTACCCCGTTTACCGCATATCGCGCTTATTCAAACAGTTCGAAGGTGAGCGGCGCAATGGCTTGACTGTACACCGTGATGGAGCCTTTGCCACCCGGTCGTAAAATGCCTGGCGGACTGCCCGCTTCCGTGAACTCCAAGAAAAGCTCGGTTTTGTCTTCGGCCAGTTCGCCCGGCGTAAAGCCGATGGGCGCACCACCCGTCGATAGCAAGAAGCGGGTCGGGATGGGCAAATCGACGTTGCCGATGTTTTCGTAGTAAATGGTCATCGACACCGTGCGATTGGGGCGGGTATTGGGCGGATGATCCACCACCACTTGTAACAATTGCCCGATCTCCGAGACGCCCGGCGAGCAGGTGCCCGGAATCACCCCGCCGATGAAGCCATTGGCGGGGCCTTGCTGCACAGTGAAGCCCGAGTCGAGCAGGGCTGTATCCAGCCCCACCGACGAGTTGGGCCCTTTGTACAAGCCCACGTCATAGACGCCCAGCGGACGGCCCACCAGGTCGAAGGTCGCCCACAAAGCCGTCGAATTGATGTAGATCACATTGGTGGCCACGATGGTGCCCAGGGTCGGGCTTTCCAACCGCGCTTCCATGCCCGGCTCGAAGCGCCCACCCTCGATCTTGACCGTGACCGGTCCGGTATTGCCGCCGTAGTTGACCATCACCTTTCGAATGTCGAAAGGCAAAATCTCCGCCAGCAGGGTGATGTCCTGCTCGTTGCTGCCGTTGGTCTGGCCATAGGTCAGGTGGTAATAGGTGCCAAACTCGATGTCAGGCGCGATCACCGTCTGATTGGCCTGGAAGGGAAAGTCCACCGTGTAGTCATAGACCGTGCGGGTCGGCACCGTGCCGTAGCGCAGGTATTCTTCGTTGAAGGCATTGTTAGCCGAGTCGCCCGTCAGGGTCACGATCATCGACTCGCCGATCAAGCTGCTGTCCACCTCGATGCGGTAGTACAGCGCCTGCTGATCGAGCAAGGTGTCGGGCGTCAGCACGTTGAAGGGCAGCAGCGGAATTTGTACCTCCATGCAGGGTGAAGCCCGCAGGTTGTTGGTGTCGCTGGCCTCCAGGATGTTGTTGAGCACATCGGTGCGCACCAGCACGTGAAAACATCCCTCAGGCACACCCAGCAAATCGCCGCTGAGGCTGTAGCTCGCGCTGTCGCCAGGCGCTAGGTTGACGGGACCGGAGATGCTGCCAAAGAAAACATCATTGGCACTGAACAGCGTATCGGCGGAGATGTACACCCCCTGGGTCATGGTGCCATTGGCCGGGTTCAACCCGTCATTGCGCACTGTCCAGCCGATGGTGAGTGCCTTGCCTGCGAAGGCCGTATCAGGCCGCGTGATGCTGGACACGATCAGGTCCGCCGGGGGTGTAGCGTCGATTTGCAGGTTGCAAATGGCTTCGTTGTTGCCTTCGTTTTGGTCTTCGAAGACGATGTTGCTGCGGTCGGTGCGCATCACGATGTCGTAGAAGCCCGCTGGCAACGTGATGGGCAAGGTCAGGGTAACCGAGCCGCTGTAGCTGGCCCCTGAGGCGAGGTTGCCGGTGTAGCCCGCCGAGCCAAGGAAGATCGGACCACCTGCCGTTTGCAGGAAAAAGCCTTCGCTCCAACCACCAGTGTTGGTGGGGCCACCGGCTGCCGCGTCATTTTCTACTGTAAAATTAAGGGTAATGGGCTGCCCCGCCGTGCCGATGCCCGGACAGCTAAAGCTGCTCACCTGCAAGTCCGGATAAACGGTAGGCTTGACGAAAATCGAATCGCAGCGGTAGTTGTTGCTAGTGTCCACGTCGCTGGCCGTGAGGAAGGCATCGGCCACCAACAGCAAGCAATACGGCCCGGCAGCGGTCCCCAGCGGGATGTTCACCGTCTCGTTGAAGCGGGCGTAGCTGGTCCCCGGCGGTACCTGCCCCGGCACGATTACCGTGGTCAGCAATTGGTCATTCACATCCCAGATCGAGTCGGTGGAAAGATACACCCCATCGCTCCAGCTATTCACCAGCGGCATGCCCTGCCCCACGTTGCTCACCTGATAGTCCACCGTCAGGCTGTTGCCCGGCAGAATGGCCACGCTGTCGGCGACAAAGGTGGTCGCTTCCAGGTCAATGGGCGGATAGGCTTCGATGTAGATAGAATCCCCCAGCCAGTTGTTGTCCTCCAGGGTATCTTCATAGACCTGCTCGGCGTCGTCGGTGTAGAGGTAAATGTAGTACCAACCTGCGGGCAGCAGGGGATCGGTCCCCACCGTGGTGCTTTGGCTGTAGCTACTGCCCACCGCCAGGGGGGAAAAATGCGGCAGGGAATCGAGCTTGCTGGCCGTGGCCGGATCGCCGTTCCAGGCAGGATTGGGCGTCAGGTACACCCCATCGAACCAATCGAGGCTAAAGGCTGTGGTATCGCCTTGGTTGCTCACCGAAAAATCCAGGGTGAAGCTGCTCCCTGCCGTGAGGGTGTCGGGCAGCAGGCTGTTGATGCTCGGAATCAAGTCCGCCGCCGGCGCGGCTTCCACCGTGATGGCACCCATGATCAGGGCATTGTTGCCCTCTTGGTTCAGTTCGCCGATGGCGTTGCCGCAGTCGGTGAAGACGCCCAGGTAATAGAGGCCCGAAAAGCCGTAGGGCACGGTGGCCAGGGTTTGCTGGGCGCTGCTGCCGCCGTTGGCGGCCAAGCTGGCTCCGTAGCTGCTTTGCCCGATGGTCAGGGCCGTGGCCGGGTCATAACTCGGCGTGGGCGACAGGAAGATGCAATCGGTCCAGAAGCCATTGGCGAGGCCCACCTCGCCCTGGTTCACGCTGGTCCAATTGACCGTGAAGGGCTGCGCGGCCTGCACCAAGCCAGGCGCAGCGATGGTCCCCACCACCAGGTCTGGCCGCAGGATGCGCAGCGAGTCGCTGCATCCAGTATTGTTCAGTTCGTCCGATTCGTTGATCTGATCCTGCTCGTCGGTGGTTACGCAGAGGTACCAAGGCCCCGCGATGGCGGGCGGTGTGATGGTAGCCGTGCGCAGCACGCTGTCGCCGCTGGCCAGCAGGGGCGTACTCCAATTCACCGTGCTGATCGGCGTCAGGTTGCCGCCCAGGCTGTCGGTCCAGGCCAGTCGATCCACGGCCTGCCCGTTGATCACGTCGCCCAGGCCCACGTTGGTCACCACCCAGGTGGCCGTGAAAGGCGCACCCGTGCTGTCGATGGGCGGAATCTCCACCCGGCTCACGATCAAATCCGGCACCACCACCTGCACCGGCTGGCTCAGAATCAGCACGTTGTTGCCCTCCTGATCGGCCTCGTCGAGGTCATCGTTACAATCGGCAAAAACGCCCAGGTAGTAGGTGCCTGCCAGTCCGGCTCCTACCGTGAGGGTAACCGTGTTGGTGGTGTCGCCCCCGGCGATCAGGTCGCCACCGTAGTTGAGATCGGCCAGCGGGATCACCGAGCTGGGGTTGTAGGTAGGCGTGGCTGAGAAGAACACGCAGTCGGTCCAATTGGCCCCGAAGACGCCTGCGTTGCCCTGGTTGAGGGTGGTCCAGTCGATGCTAAAAGTATCGCCCGCCTGGATCAGGCTCGGCGCGTTGATGCTGCTGACCACGAAGTCCGGGCGATTTACTTCCACCGCCGCGCCACAGGTCGTGTTGTTGCTCTCGTTGGATTCGGCGATTCCATTGAACCAATCGGTCTGGATGCAGAGGTAGAGCACACCACTCTGATTATTGGGCACCGAGACCGAGGCCGTGCGCAAGATGCTGTCGCCGGCAGGCAAGTTGGTATTCGAATAAACCGGCAGGGCTGCCACGGCTAGGGGCGCGCCGCCTGGCGTAGCGGCCCAATAGAGGCGATCCTGCACGGTAGCACCGCTCAGATCGGCCGGGCCGAGGTTTTTCTGGTAGTAGGTAACAGGCAGCGGGTTACCCGTGCTGTCCACCGCAGGCATGACCAGACTGCTGATCACCAGGTCCGGCTGCTCCACCGTGAGCAGACCCGGCGCACAGGTCTGGTTGTTGGTCTCACCGGTGTACTCATACACCTGGTCGAAGACATCCATGAGCACGCACACTTCGTAGTCGCCGTTCAAGCTGCTGGGCAGGCTCACCGTCTGGCTGCGGTTGACGCTGTAATTGGCCACCAGGGTCGCGCTGAAGCTGAAGGTACCCAGCACGACGGCTGGTCCGCCGCCTACGGGCCGGAGGAAAATGCGCTCCCGCCAGGTCGAAAGCAGGGTCTGAGCCAAGCCTTGATTCTGCGTGGTCCAGGTAACGGTCAGGTTGCCACCCGCCACCAGGGTATCAGGCAGGCCCGCGCTCACGTTGATGGCTACCAAGTCGGGCGGGGGTGCCAGGAAGGTCTCGATGGTGTCTCCGTCAGAGACGTTATTTTGCTCATTGATGTCGCCGGGCGAGCATTCGTCCACGTCGTCGAAGGCGTCGGTTTCCAGGAAGAGGAAATAGCGCCCGTCCACGAAGCCCGGCAACTGGAAGGTGTCATTGACGGTATAGCTTTGGGCCGAATCCAATGCGCCGGTGTGTTGGTAGTCATAGACCTGTACTGCCGAGTTAGGGTCGAAAATGGAGTCGGTCGTCAGGTAGAGGCGGTCGGTCCAGGAGGAGACGTTGGTCAGGCTATCGCCCAGGTTGGTGACCGTCCACTGCACGAAGAGCTGCCCCCCCGAGGCCAGCGGCCCCGAGCCGACCCGGAAGAAGTTGGTCACCTGTAAGTCGGGCTGCGGCGGCAAATCCACCGACATAGGATTGTTGGCGTTGAGGCCAGAGTTGTTGCTTTCGTCGCTCTCCAGGATTTGGCCATTGCCAAAACCCACATCCACGAAGACGAAGACGTAGTAATTCCCCAAAATACAGTCAGGCAAATCGAAGCACACCTGTTGCAGGGTTGAGGTGTCACCAGCGGCCAAGGCTGCGGTGTTGCTCACCGTGCCCACCAGCGGGTCGAGACCCGGGTCATACACCTGATTTTGAGATAGATAGACCCGCTCGGTCCAGGTGCCATTGGCATCGCCCAAGCCTTGGTTGCGTGTACGCCAGTTGACGCAGATGTTTTGCCCGGCAAATAAGGTTCCACCCGGCACCAGGATGGTATCCACCACCAGGTCGGGCAGGTCTTCGATGGTGAAGCGCTGGATCACGCCCGGCGTACTGAAGCAGTTGTTAGTGGCCACCACCTGCCAGTCGTAGGTAACGCCGTAGCTGAGGCTGTTGATCACGAACTGGTTGACTGACACCCCGCTCACGGTAGGCGTGGCAGGCTGGGCCGTGCCTTGCGGCCAGATGAAAAGGTCGTAAGCCGAGGCGTTGTTGGCAGAAGGCCAGGACAGGGTCAAGGGCTGGGTTTGGCCCACTGCGCCATCGGCGGGCAGCATGGTCAGCACCGAGTCTGGCGGCACCGCCGGCAGCACGCCCACGGTTACGGTATCGACGTAGGCACAGCCCGAGTCGTTGACCGCCCCTACCGAGTAGGCCGTGGCCACGCTGGGCGAAACGGTGATCGACAGAGTGGTATCGCCCGTGGACCAAAGCGCGCTGCTGGCGTTGTTCACCGTCAAGGTAATGGTCTGGCCGTTACAGATGGGGTTGGCGCTGGCGCTGATGAAGGCATCCGGGAGCACCGTTACATCCACGGGCGCGGAGGTGGACGTACAACCCGCCGCATCGGTAACGCTCACGGTGTAGCTGCCCCCCGCGCTGAGGGTGAGGCTGGCCGTAGTATCGCCGGTATTCCACAGGAGGTTTTGCGTGGCTGAGGAAGTCAGCGTCACGCTGTCGCCGCTACACAGCGCCAGGTCGCCGCTCACCGAAATGGTCGGCGTGGGCGGTGGCGGCACCGCACTGACCGCAAACGAAGCAGTGGCCGTACAGCCGGTAAAATTGGTCACCGTGACCGTGTAGGTGCCCGGCGGCACGTTGACCAGGTCTTGGCTGGTCGCGCCATTGTTCCATTGGTAGAAATAAAATGGATTCCCGCCGCCGCTCACGCTGATGTCCAGCGAGGCCAGGCCACAGCTATCGCTCGACACTTCGGTAATGGTGATCGGGGGTGGCTCGCTGATGGTGGTCGAGTTGGTGGCGGTACAGCCGTTGAGGTCGGTAATGGTAACGGAATACACGCCCACCGACAAGCCACTCAAATCCTGGCTCGTGGCCCCATTGGACCACTGATAGCTGTATGGGGCGGTGCCGCCGCCTACGAAGAGGTTGATGGCTCCGTTGCTGCCACCGGGGCAACTGACGTTGCCTTTGCTGATGAAGCTCCCCAACGCAGAAGGCTGTGTCACCTGCACGGTGGTGGTGGCAGTACAGCCGTTGTTGTCAGTTACGGTTACGCTGTACGTGCCGGCCGACAGGCCCATTAGGTCTTCGGTGGTCGCGCCGTTGGACCACAGGTAGGTGTAGGGAAAATCGCCCCCGCTGACTGTGAGGTTAATGGCTCCGGTCGAATCGCCGTTGCACAGCACGTCGGTTACCAGGGTGCTGAGCAGAATGGTGTTGAGGCTGTCGATTTGAAGGGTGTCGCGGGCGATACAGTTGGCATTGTCCGTGATCAGCACGTCGAAGGTGCCCGGCGCGCTGATGGTGATGTCCTGCGTGGTGGCACCCGTGGACCAGAGGTAGTTGTACCCAGGGGTACCGCCGCTCACGCTGAGGTCCAGCACGTTGCCCGCACAGTTGGCCCCTACTCCACTGAGCACGATGCTGCTCGTGATCTGCGGCAATTCTTCCACCACCGCCGGCAGAGAGCGGATGGTACAACCATTGGGATAGGTCAGGGCCACCGTGATGCTGTCGCTTTGGTAAGCGAAAATCGACTGCGTGGTCTGCCCAGTGGACCAGTTGAGCTGACCGCTCAGGTCAGCAGTCAGTTGGATGGAATCGCCGAAGCAAAATTCGCCTGAAGCAGGATTGAGGCCGATCTCTGGCTGCCCGGTGATGGTGATCAGGCCGGGGATGTATTGCACCGAGTCGGCGGGATCGTTGGAGAGCAATTCTACCAGCAAAGGGTACTGCCCGTTGTTGAGCTGCGAGACTGCGATGGTGACCAGCACCACCGTGGAGTCGCCTGCGGGGATGCTGCCCTGGCTGGGATTGATCGACACCTGCAGCGAGCTGTCGGTACCCGTGGTGATGGACACGTCGTCGATGGCCCAGTGGTCGTAGGAACTGCCACTGTTGCCTTTCTGCCGCCAGCGAAACTGGGTCTGGGGAGAAGTCGCCGCAAGGGGAATGGTTTCCTGTATCGGGGTGAAGACAACAAAGCTGTCCACGTGATACTCTCGAATCAACTGCCAGGAGAGGCCATCGAGCGAGTACTCCAGCACCACCTCTTCGCTGGGGTCTGCATTTTCGCAACTGCCACCCCCCGAACCAATGCGCAGAGAAAAGCTGACGGTTCCGCCGCCTGCTACTGCCATCGGCACGGTGGTCGCCTGCCGCGTGTTGCCGTTGAAATACAGTGCACCAAATCCAGTGGCCGTTCCGCAGCCCGTCGATATCGACCCGTTGATGATGCTGCTCCACAATTGGCTGTTGGGCGTCCCTGCTTCGAAGTCATCCTGCAAGCTGGTCGAACTCGCCGACACCGACCCCATCCAATTCACCGTCCCGCTGCCATTGCTGTACAGCGTGACCGGGATGGTCACTGAGTCGATACAGGCATTGAGACTCGCATTGATCGAGTCGGGAGAAAAGGCCAGAATAGGAGTGCCCACGCCGACCCCTTGCAGGTACACCAGCGAGTCGAAGGTGGTGGTGGAATCCTTGGCCCGGTAGCTCACCAGCAGCGAATCGAGGTACGGCCCGATGGCCGTGGGCGAGAAGGTGAGCGGTACCGTCAGCGTGTCATAGGGCGCGATCAAAAAGGGCGTACTCGGCGCGGTAAAGCCAAACACCGGGTCGCTGTTGCTGAGGCTCAGCACCTCCATGGTGTCGCAGAGGGCATTGGTGAGGACCAGCGATTGCTGGTCGGTGAAGCCCACGAAGGTCGAGTCAAACTGCACCAGCGTATCCGAAAACGCAATCGACACCGCCCCGGTGATGTTGAGCGTGACCGGCACCGGAATGGGCGAGTTGAGCGGGTCGTTGGAGATCAGGAACAGGGTATCAGCGTACACCCCAGCTACCAGCCCTTGGCTAGAAAAGGTGGCTTGCACCACCGTGCTGTCGCCTGCGGCGGTGCTGTCTTGGGAAGGGGTGAGGGAGAGCCAGGAGGCGAGCGTTCCGGCACCCAAACACGTTGGAACGGATAGGTTGTAGGTTGCTTGACTGCCACTTGTAAAGGTATTGACAAACAATAGGTTCCCCGTGCAGGCTGACACAGTAGCCGTACCGCCGTTCCACCCGTCTCCGAAACTATCAAACGCTCTGAAACTGTAATTACCCGCTGGAATACAAAACGTATCTTGGTAGCTGCTGAAGTTGGCGTATCCACTGCCGCTTGCTACTACTACATTTTGTCCATCTACCATTTGCCAAGAAACCTCGAAGCCAAAGCTCCCGGTATTAATGGCCACCACTACTTCGTTACAGTCACTGCCCAGTATCCACGCCAAATCCGACAAGCCCTGGTTGTACACCGTGAGCGGCACGCTTAGCGAATCGGCACAGCCGGGCAGGGTAACGTTGAGGGAAGGCGGTGCCACCACTGCGGTGGGTGCCCCGAAGGCTGACCCCGTTACGCAAATCGTGCTATCCCCCGCGTCGCTCACGAAGGTCATCACCCCGCTGTAGCTGCCCACCGTGTCGGGTGAGAAGGTGATGGGCACGGCCAGGCTGTCGCCCGGCAAAATGGCAAAGCTGGTGGTATCGGCGTTGAAGGCATCGCCGCCACCCGTCACTTGGCTCACGAAGAGGGTGTCGCAGCCGGGGTTGCGCACCCAGACCGAGTCGGTGGCCTCGGTGAACTGCATGATGGCGGGAAAGGCCAGGCAGGAGTCGGGCAGGGCGATTTCGGGGGTACCGATCACGGTGAGGGAGATGGGTACACAAACCTGAGGGGTCTGGGGATCATTGGCGCTCACGCACACATTGGCTTGGTAGGTCCCGTCGATCAGCCCCGCGCTACTCAGGGTAATTGGTACCACGCTCGTATCTCCCACGGCGGTGCTTCCGCTGAGCGGCGTGGCGCTTAGCCAATTTGCGCCTGATGCCTGAACCTGTACGCGGTGAGAATTGGTCCCCCCTTGATTGGTATCTACCGCGTTGTTGTTTTGGATGGTCACAACCAAGAGGCCATCAGCCAGGAAACTGGATAGCTGACTCCCTGTCAATATTTGGGTAAAGGTAATATCGACCCCGTTCGAGACATTCCCGTCCGGGATGGTCCCAAAGGAGACACCTTCGATCAATAAATCTGCGAACTCTATCCCACTGTTGTAGTCACCATTCAGGGTAATGGTCAGCACCACTGTGTCAACCCCCGGCGGAAGCCCGCTAAACTGATGGACAGTAGAAGCTCCTGCGGTACTGTAAAATTGTAAACTAGTCGAGTCATAAACGTTTCCGGCTGTCCCCCCTATCTGCCAGTTCAACGCCCC
>CAYVAP010000012.1:0-20957 GCA_964449365.1 uncultured Bacteroidia bacterium | reverse complement strand
GTAGTTCATCACGTCGGCCACCTCTTGCTCCGTCAGGCTGACGGGGGCCATGGCAGCGTCATACCTCTGGCCATTGACCGTGATCGGCCCGGCCAACCCAAACCAAATCACGCGAATCGCGCGGTCGGGATCGACCAGCAGGTAGCCGCTCTGGGCCAAGGGCGGAAAACTTTTGCCCCGGCCCTACCCACTTCGGCGGTGACATTTGCTACAATGGACCTCACCTATATGAACGGTCAGGGGTATGAGGGAAATAAGGTACAAGGGTATCAGGCACTTTGGTCAGCCCCCATTCATATTGGCTCACTCAGTGGCCGCGACCAGCGGCCAGGTTTACTTTCAATCGATCGGGTGATTTGCTAATATTGAACCATTGCTCATGAACCCGACCTGGCAATCACTCACCGAACCATTAGCCCTCGATCTGGCTACCCTGCCCCTGCTATGGTTAGTAGGGCTTCCTCTGGCTACCTTCCTAGGAACCCTGCTGATGGGGCCTGAGCGCCCGCGCTCGAGCCGTGGCCTGGCCCTAGCTAGCATAGGCCTTGCCTTTGGGCTTTCGCTTTATGTGCTGGCGAAGGTCTGGCCCGGCGAGGTGCTGCACTGGCGCTTCCTCTGGATCGACTTGGCAGGCGCCTGGTTCGATCAGGTGCCTTTGCAACTGACCGGAGGGCTACGTGCTGATCGGCTGGCTGCGCTGATGTGCGTACTGGTAACGGGCATTGCCCTGCTGGTACACATCTTCTCGCTCAGCTATATGCGCGGCGAGGGCCACCTCAATCGCTACTGGGCTTACCTGGGGCTGTTTTTGGCAGCCATGCTGCTGATCATTCTGGCCGACAACCTGCTCTTCATCTACCTAGGCTGGGAACTGGTCGGGGCTAGCTCCTACTTTCTGATTGGTTTTTGGTACCAACGAGCGCTTCCTGCCCGGGCGAGCCAAAAGGCCTTTTTGGTCAATCGCATCGGCGACCTCGGTTTCCTGCTGGGTATGCTGATTTTGCTGGCGCAATGCGGCACCCTCGACCTGAGCGCCCTGCAGAGCCTAGGCGCAAGCTGGTCGCTGGAGCAAGGTCAGTGGCGGGCCATGATTCCGCTAGCCGATGGCAGTTTTGTGCCGCGCAGCCTGGATCAAGGCTGGCTCACCGCCATGGGTATTCTGCTTTTTGGAGGATGCATCGGCAAGAGCGCTCAGTTTCCCTTGCAAGTGTGGCTACCCGACGCCATGGCGGGGCCTACGCCCGTATCGTCGCTGATTCACGCGGCCACCATGGTCGCAGCGGGTGTTTACTTGATGGCGCGGGTGTTTTTTTTGCTGGATGAAACGGCGCTGGTCTACCTCGCCATCACGGGAAGCCTCACCGCTCTGCTAGCCGCTATAGCGGCCTTGGCCCAGTGGGACATCAAGCAGGTGCTGGCCTACTCGACCATTTCGCAGCTTGGCTACATGGTCATGGCGCTAGGCGTGGGGGCGCGCGACATGGCGCTGCTGCATCTCTTTACCCATGCTTTTTTCAAATGTGCGCTCTTTCTGAGTACCGGGGCAGTAATTCACCAGCTTCACGGTGCTTTTCACGGCTTGTCTCCTGAGCCTGACGCACAAGACCTGCGTCAGATGGGGGGGCTAAAGCGCTACCTGCCCGTTACGTTTTGGCTGTACCTGCTGCCCATGCTGGCCTTGGCTGGCCTGCCTCTGACTTCTGGCTTTTTGTCGAAAGATGGCATTCTGGTCGCTGCCTGGAACTGGGCAGGAGCCTACGGCGGACTGGCCTGGTGGATGCCCCTTGGCGGGCTGCTCACCGCTGGGCTGACGGCTTTTTATATGGCGCGCCATGCCTGGCTGATCTGGGGAGGCGAGCAAGTACGCGGCCTGGGCGACCCATCGACCGGGCATCTCCCCCAACCTGCCGGCTGGCTGATGCGGATGCCGCTGATGGCGCTGGGGGCGGGCAGCCTGTGGTTGCTATTTGGAGTCAATCCGCTGTCGGCGGAGCAAAGCTGGCTAATGCCTGCTTTCGCAGGAGCGGAGCTGCCCCTGACTCTGCTGGGGCACCCAGCCATCGCCGATGGCCACACGGCTCATGTGGCGGTACCGATCCTCTCGGTGCTACTGGCTTTGGGTGGATTGGCCCTGGGTACCTGGCGCTACCGACGCTTTCGCGATGAGGCGCTTCCCAATTGGTTGCAAGCCCATTTTTACCAAGATCAAACCTACACGCGGCTGATCGCTGAGCCCGGGCTGCGTTTTGCGCGTGCGCTGGCCTGGTTTGATCGCCGGGTAATCGATGGGATCGTCAACCTGATCGGCGGCATCGTGGTACACAACCGCAAAGAGTTTCCGCTACCTTCGCTGGCGCAACTGGCGGCCCGTTTTGATGCCTCTATCATCGACGGGCTGGTCAATGGCGTGGTAGCTAGAGTGGGGGCCACGAGTCGTCTTCTGCGCCGCGTACAAAGCGGCAAAGCTCAGCAATACCTACTGATGGCCCTGCTAGGGATCTTGATCATGGTGGGCGCATGGTTGTGGTAAGGAATGACGGCTCACCTATATGAATGGTCAGAGGTACCCCCCATTTTTTGTACCTTTGTAACTGATCTCCCTCTTTTTCGAATTACAAATTCCGAATTCCCAATTCCTATGTGTGGAATCACTGGCTTTTGGTCCCGCGCAGGCTTGGCCGCCGATGACCGCGAGACCCTCGAACGCATGACCGCCACCCTCCACCACCGTGGACCCGATGGCTACGGCTATCACCTCGACCCCGAGCAGGGCCTGGCCATGGGCCACGCCCGCCTCTCCATCATCGACCTGCACACCGGCGATCAGCCGCTATTCGGACCGGGGAAGCAGCAAGTCCTCACCGTCAACGGCGAGTTTTATGACTACAAGCGCATCCGCACCCGCCTGCGCCTGGACGGGGCCGAGTTCAGCACCAAGTCCGACAGCGAAATCGCCCTGCCGCTCTACCTGCGCCACGGCCTGGACTTTGTGCAACACCTGCGGGGCGAGTTTGGCTTTGTCCTCTACGACCAAAGCGAAGACCGCCTCATCCTGGTGCGCGACCGCTTTGGGGTCAAGCCCCTGTTTTACCGCATCAGCGACGAGCGCATCTACTGGGGCTCCGAGATCAAGGCCCTGATGGCTCACCCGGAGGTGCCGCGGGCTTTTTCCAAGGAAGGGCTGGTGCACCAACTGATGCACACCATGGTGCCGGGCACCACGGCCTTTGAGGGCATCCACGCCCTGCAGCCGGGCCACCTGCTGGTGATCTCGCGCCGTGGCGGGCGCTTCGAAACCCAGGAGCACAAATATTGGGACATGGACTTTCCCGCCGATGATGAGCGGGATTACCAAAAATCTGCCGAATACCACATCGAGCAGGTGCGTGAGCAGTTACTGGAGGCGGTGGCCTTTCGCCTCGAAGCTGACGTGCCAGTGGGTTGCTACCTGTCGGGCGGCATCGATAGCTGCTCCATGCTGGGCCTAGCCAGCTCCATGCAGCAGTCGCCGGTCAAGGCCTTCACCATCAGCTTTGACAACAAAGACTACGACGAAGCGCCCATCGCCCAAGAGATGGCCGAGCGCACCGGTGCCGACCAGGAACTGCTCAACCTGACCGCCGCCGAACTCTACGGCGACAATTACCTGCAGACCATGTGGCATGCCGAGCGCACCTTTTACAACACTTTGGGCGTGGCCAAGTGGTGCATGAGCAAGCGGGTGAATGAATGCGGCTACCGGGTGGTGGTGACGGGCGAAGGCTCCGACGAGCTCTTCGGCGGCTACCCCCAATTCAAGCGCGATATGCTGCGCTTTGGGCATACCGACAGCGATCCCGAGCAGGTGCAGGCCTATCAGGAATTGATGGAGAAGAGCAACAGCGTGTTCAAGGGGGCGATTTTGTCCGAGGGCTTCTTGGAGCACCCGGCCATGGAGGCCAAGCTGGGCTTCACGCCAAGCTGGATACAGCCCTGGATGCAGACGCTGGAGGTGGCGCGGCCGTTGCTGCACGATGATCTCTTGGCCGAGCTGAAGGGCTATGATCCGATTGCGGCCATCGCCGATACCTTTGACAGCAGTCAGTTGGACGGGCGGCATTACCTAGACAAAGCCCAATACACTTGGTCCAAGACCATGCTGGAATGCCAGATCCTCAACTGGGGTGGCGACCGGGTGGACATGGCCAATTCGATGGAGTCGCGCCCGGCCTTCCTGGATCACCACGTGGCGGCGGCGGCGGTGCAGATTCCCCCCCACCTGCGCATCAAGGGCAATACCGAGAAGTGGGTGCTGCGCGAAGCGATGAAGGACATCCTGCCGCGTACGCTCTACGAGCGCGAGAAATTTGCCTTCATGGCCCCTCCCGGCCATACCGAGGAGAAAAAGCGCACGGCCATCCGCCAGTTGATCGACGCTTACCTCAGCGGAGAGCAGATAGAGGAGGCTGGGGTCTTCGACCCGGACCGCATCCAAGCCTTTGTCGAGGACTACTGGCAGGACGATAACCCTGTCTCGCTGGTGCGCAAGGACGCCATCCTGAACCACCTGCTGGGCTTGCAGATTTTGCATCGGCAGTTTATCAAGCAGGAAGCACCGGTGGGCATTGGGCAGTGAACAGGGATCAGTGAGCAGGGATCATGGATCAGGAAAGAGCGCTCGGCTGGGCTTTGGGGCTTGGTCGGGCGTTTGTCTCAAAGTCCTACCCATTCACCACTTCTAGCTTCGCTAAGCGAGCCAATTCTCGGGACTCGATTCTGTCCATGATGGAGCGTTCAACCATGCTGGCTACTTCCTCCCGTTTTTCCGGATTTCGCGGGATGGGTAGAATGAGTTCTCTGATCCGGTTACCTAGAGAATCTATAATGTCTAGCGTAAAGCGCTTGGCTTGAATTTGGCGCTTGACTGGCTCGCTCGACAAGGCTGCGAGCAGGATATAGGGATTCATTTTGTGCTTATCGTTGACACGAATTTTGTACAGGTGGCTTTGGTACAAAATCTTTTCATCGTATTTGGAAATGATGGCACAGGTGCCGATTAGGTAGGTTCCGTCGCGGACCATTAGGATATCGCCTTCGCGGACGTCTTGCTTGGTTGCGTATCGTTGGTAAATTTCCTCTGAGACGCCGTGCTTGGGATCTAGCTTGATCTCCCAATTGCTGATGTCTGAGGTTCTAATAAACGGAATGGAACCTGTGCCATAGGCTAGTTTCCCAATCTCGTCACCGGTCTTAATCTCCATGACGTTTTGGTCCAGTAGCTCCCCGATGGACACTAGGTCATGGGTTGCTGCTAGCTGTTGAAGCATCTCGGCAGGTTCCGGGTCATAGTACCGAGGGGCCAAAACGTTGTCTTTGATATTATCTTGTGCCAAAAAATACCCCAAAGCCCCTTGGGGTTGCTGATGCTGATAGTTAGCTAAAATGGACGGTAAATCATTGTTGGGAATCACATTTCCGCGACTATCATGGCCACACCATTTGGCTTCTGCCATGAAAATTTGGTTAGCTTTAGCCGCAGCAGAAGAAGCCTTTCGACCAATCAGGATGCACGTTTTTGTGTGAGTCCCCCCTTTTCCAGAGGTTTTGAACAGGTTCTCAGGCATCCCAATGATGGCCTCAAAATGAAGGCTTCGGCGCAGATAGTCAGCTACATATCTGGTCGAACCACTTGTCAGTAGGCTTTCAGGTACCACTATGCCCAGACGTCCACCCGGTTTCAGAAGGCGAACACACAACTCCATGAAAAGCACTTGGGGCGTAGGCTTTTTCTGTAGGGTTTTGGTTTTTGTGTAGGTGCCGTCAGCCGCCTTGGTCCATTTATACCCTAGCTCGAACTTCGCTTTCGATGAATCTGAGCCTACCACGATTTTGGCTCCAAAAGGCGGGTTAGCTAGGACAATGTCAAACTCACCGTCAGCCATAAATGGGATTGGCCCATTATGTTGCACAATGCGCTCGATAGAGTCCCCGCAGACGATAGGGCCTACTTGCTTGGTGCTAAGCGCCACGTGCGCCTGACTGAGATTGGCCAAATACTCGTCCTTTTCCACGCCGTAGAGGCTGCTCGCAATGGATGTAGGGCTAGCGCCTTGTCGCAATAAGTAGCGGGCACTATAACTCAAAAAACTCCCTGCTCCACAAGCAGGATCGACGATGGTCTCGCCAGGTCGGGGATCAATCGCCTCCACAATGAACTTGACCGCTTCGTGAGGCGTGAAAAACTGCCCTTCGTTGCCTCTGATTTCTGAGCCAATGAACGCTTGGTAAAGCAAGCTCAAAGGGTCAAGCTCTGAGCTATCAAAGTCCTGCTGAAGAAAAATTTGATGGATGAACGCTATGGAGGTGGGGTCAAGTAGCAACTCCTCATCGGGCGGAAAAACGGTTGGTATTTGCGTCTTTACCTCGCGAAACGCGCTGCGATAAGCTTCCGCCAAGCCGGTTGGTTCTGCCATGAACCGATTGCTTAACCCCCCAAACTGAAAGGAAAACAGACATTTTACCGTCTCGTTTAGCAAGGCAACATCCCTCGTAATGCCAATGGCCTTCCCCGAAAGGTAGTTACGAATGTCTAAAAACGAGGAGTTTAGAGATTTTCTTTGGCTGAATGTTAGATTCATAGCAGGATTTGTTTTGTCAAACATACAAAACAGAACCTGCATTTTTGCCTAAAAGCTAATTTTATTTCTTTTCTAGAAAAAGATACGCATTTTGCTCACCTATTTAGCGCAAGCTGACTCCAAAAACGACCGATTCATTTGGGGTCTTCGTGTAGATCAATATCCACTTCTCCTAAGTCAAAATAGCGAGCAATCAACTTTATGATGTAAATGCGAGCCTCGCGTAAGGTCATATTCCCCTGAATGAGATTGCTTCTCAAGGTGCGCCAAGCGATATTTTCCGGGATATGTTTGGGAGTAAGGGTCGGGTCTTCATGTCCAATGTGAAAGTTTGAGGAACCATGATTAGGGCTCTCTGCTTCCGCTCTCAACTCTTGGAAGTCCAAGAATTCTAGCAGTAGGGAGTCTCGATAAGAATCCAGCTCAATGGATCTCTGCAAGTATTTCTGGCTCAACTCCTCAATCAAAGCGTCGTCTATACGAGGTGCATTCAAGAACTCTAGGGTTGTGAGCAGCAATCGGATGAGAATGATCTTGCAGTCCTCCTCTGTGCCGTACTGTGGGTCTGTGCCGTGTTCTGGGTGGTCATGAATGAGGGTCCAGCGTGAGTGCCTATTGGACTTGAATACGCCTGTCTGCCGTCTGCCAGAGCGAAGGGCTCTTGTTTTTATCGCACTGATCAGTTTATCTGGAAATCCATTAGCTTTGAGTACTTTGGTAAGCCCTTTGATATCGCGGTCAAGCTCTTCAACCATGGTTACTGCATGCTTAGTATTGATTCTCAAATTTCGAAGAAACGAATTTTAATCTGAATCTCCTGCGGGATGGAGACCTAGACTATTTAAAAAAAGCCTAATTTGCTCATAAAGGCATTCCGAAATCCGAACTGGTGCTCGCCTTTCACCATCCCAACCGGCGACCCGATACGGGCTTGGCGGTGGCGTAGCGTTATTGCTGTACCTCGGCTGGCTAAGCCTACCTGACGCTGCTGCGGCTCGATCGGGTCTTGGTGGCTGACCGTTTCGTCGCTCCGTATCCGTTTGGGTCTGGTCTTTCTGACTCCGTATGAGCGGGGCGGACCGAAAGCCCGTGTCAAGTTTCCCGCCTTCTTCGTATCTTGAGCACAAGCCATTCACGTGGAAATCCTCAAGCAGCCCTACATATGATCGTTATGAGCCTACAACAAATCCGAACGGAACTGCATGACCTGATCGAGTCCACAGGCGACCAGGAGTTTTTGCAGGCTTTGCTTATCTTGGCTAAACGGCAGCAGGCTGGCGAAGCGCAAATTACCCTATCTTCCGAGGAGGTAGCAGCGGTCCAGGCTGGCTTACGAGCTGCTCAACGGGATCCTCTGAAAACCACGCAAGAGATTATGGCGAAATATGGACGGTAGGGAGGTACGTTGGTCATCGCGGGCTGAGTAAGATGTTGATGACCAAATCAATTACTTGATCCAAAATTGGAGCGTAGAAACGGCGGAGCAGTTTATCGATCAGGTGCTAAAGGTAGTGGATGCTATTGCCCGACGCCCCTTTCAATATCCAGCTTGGCAAGATGATGTGAGCATTCGAAAGTGTGTGGTGAACCCACACATTGCCCTGTTTTACCAAGTGAAGGATGAGCAGATTGTGCTGCTGACGTTTTTCCCTACCCGCCAAAACCCAGACAAGCTAGGTGTTTCTGAATAAGAGGTTGGCGTTGCCAAGCCCTCCGACCTGTGGAAACGCCGGACAGCCCAAGCTGACCAGATATTTTGCCTCCTTTTGCGTATCTTGAAAGAAGATCGGTAACCTGCTGCTTGGCCCGCTGAGGAGGTGGTTTGCAGTGGCATAGTAACTCATGATTCGGCAAAGCAATCCTAATGGCAAGAGACATTTTCCACCAAGAAGTCGTCGCCGCCCTGGAAAAAGATGGTTGGCGCATCACCCATGATCCTTTGGTGTTGCCATTCGAAGATATCAACTATCAAATCGATCTAGGCGCTGAGGGAGTCGTGGGAGCGGAGCGAGCGGGCGAAAAGATCGCCGTCGAAATCAAAAGCTTTGCCAGCCCCTCCTTCTCTCATCAGTTTCATGCCGCTTTGGGGCAGTTTTTGAACTATCGGGTGGGCCTCGCCCTACGTGAGCCCGATAGGCACCTCTACCTCGCTATGCCAGAAAGGCTGAAGAAATACTTGGCCAATGAAGCCATCCAGGCTTCTCTAAGCACGTATCAAGTTGCGCTGATTATCTTTCATCCTGACACCCAAACCATCGAAGCATGGACAAAATAAGCCTTTATCAACACGCCATCCTGGATATCCTCAACGAATATGCTGGATACATCCCCGTTGGCATCAAAGATCCCCGTAACCAGGTGATTGCCGACCAGGAAAAGCATCACTACTTGCTGCTGCGCTTTGGCTGGGACAAAGCAGAGGTGTTTCTACACCACGTGATCATGCATTTCGACATCGAAAACGACAAGGTGTGGATTCGTGCCAATGGCACCGAGCTAGACGTAGGGGAAGCCTTGGTCGCGCGGGGTGTGCCTAAGGAGGACATCGTGGTAGGCTTTCAGCCGGAGCGGTATCGTGCTTATTCGGGGTACGCGGTGCGGTGAGAGACCTGGGTTTGCGAAAAAAGCCAAACCGCCCGTCCTACGGGGTTCCCATGCGGGCCTGGTTTTTCCGGCTCCATCCTGGCGCGCGGCGGAGCGGATTGGAGGTTCCCAAGCCAGTCACTCCGACCTGTGGAAACGCCAGTCCAGCCCAAGCGGACCAGACATTTTCTCTCGATTTTCGTATCTTGAAGTGAACCAATAGGTAACATGTCCACACCTGTCCAACACATCCTGGCCTTGGCCGCCGAGCTTGATCGCGAAGCGCAGTGGGAGTTGATGCGCGGCCTTACGGCGCTGATGCAGCAACAAGAAGCCGAAGGTGCCCCCCTTCCCCCCAAGTGGCAGGAAGAGTTGACCCGCCGGGTCGATGCCTTGGACGCGGGAGACATGACGCGGCATCCCTGGCGCAAGGTGCTCGATGAGCTTCGAAACCGAGGGGCATGAACTGGACCGTGTATATCTCCGACGTCGCTCGGGAAGAGTTGAATGAGGCGCATAGCTACTATGAAGCCAAGCGACCGGGCTTAGGGACAAATTTTTTGACCGAGATCGAGGCGATCATGCCACGCCTTGAGGATAATCCCTACCAGTTTCCCACCCGTTTCCAAGACCTACGCGCTGCTACCTTACAAAAATTCCCATTTTTGGTCGTTTATCGCTTAGAGGAGGCTCCTCGAGAAGTGGATGTCGTTGCCATTGCCAATACTTACCAGGATCCCAAGCGTTGGCAGAAGCGGTAATGACTCCCTCGTTCGAAAGAGCCTGTTTTTGTCTGTCCTTCGGCTGGCTAAGTAACGCGAGAAAAATAACTTCCCTGATTCGGTCAGGGATTTCGTTCCAGATCAAGGAAAAAACCTGAGCCTGGCGAGCCAGGTGAAGGTTTTTTGACGCAGAGATGGGGCGAAAGACCGAGCGAAGAAGGCCAACTTACTTTTTGAGCGTTACTAAGCCGGCGGGAAGCTGCTGCTGGGAAAACAGGTGCGGCGGGCTGACAATTCCTGATGCAGGGATTGGTACCATGGCCATTGCACATGATCTCGAATTGTACACCTACCATCAAAAGGATTTCCGGTACATGCCGGGGATGCGTCTGTATGAACTGAAATGAGAGGCCGCAGCCCAGTCGGAGCTTCGCACCCGGTGGCGCTTCGTTTTCCAGACTCTGTCTGAGCGGGGCAGACCGAAAGCCCGCATCAAGTTTCCCACCTGCTTCGTATATTTACTCAAAAGCAATCGATGCCCCACACCCTCATCGTCCATTTTGACCGACTTCCCGACCTGCGGCTGGTGCGACAGTTGCTGGATCGCTTGGGTGTACGCTACGAGCGGTCTGAGCCGCCTACCGAACCAAAGGCATCGAGCTGGCTCGATGGCTTGGGGTTGCCCGACGAGCCAACGCCGATGTCTTACCAAGAACACTTGGCCAGTGAATTACCGCCCATCACACCAGTATCACCCGAGGCGTATGAGGAGGCGAGTAAGTATTTTGGCGCTTGGGAAGATGAAGAAGAGTCCCTGGAAGAATTGTTGGCGATGTTGACTCCTTAAAGCCATGGCCAAGCGTTACGTACTCGACACCAATATTCTGCTTTTGCTGGTCAAAAACCCTGTCTTTGGGCAGTATTTCACCCAGACCTATGGCACTCACCCCTCGAATGAACTGGTTTACAGCTACTTGAGCCTGGGCGAGCTAGATTCTATCACCAAGCAAAATCAATGGGGGATCAAGCGGCTGCAGGCTTTACAGAAGGCACTCAAGGGCTTTACCGCCATCCCCCTTACTGGCCAAGCGCTCATCACGCAATATGGGGACATCGACGCCTACAGCCAAGGCAGGCTTCCGGCCCAGCCCTTACCAGCGGGCATGTCCGCCCGCAACATGGGCAAAAACGACCTCTGGATCGCTGCGACCACAGCCGCGCTAGGGGCCACCCTCATCACCACTGATCGGGATTTCGATCACTTATCCCCTGCGTTTTTCGCCATTGACTGGGTGGACATCCGGCAATTTAGCCGGTAGAGGTTCTATCCCTCCTACCTGTGGAAACGCCGCACTGCCCAAGCTGCCCAGATATTTTGCCTCCTTTTGCGTATCTTGAGGCAAAGATCGCCGACATGCCACAATTGACCATTCGCGCTGATAACGAAGCTGCTTTGCAGAAGCTACAAGAATTTTTACGCTTGTTTGATTTCGAAGTGGTGGAGGAGGCCACCGAGACGAGCACGCCAGAAATGCCTGTGCAGTACGCTGCCCAGCCTGACTTCCGGGCCTTGGCGGGCATTTAGCAGGGACGTCAGGTAGATCAGGAGGTACTGCGAGATGAAGCCTGGGGAGATCGGCGATGAGCGTGCTTTGCGATACAATGGAAACCCTCAAGCAACAAATCCAACCCCTCGACCTGCAGGAACGCATCGCGCTGCTGGCCTGGCTGGCCCAAGACGTACAGGCCGCGACATCCACCCCTTCATCCGCCAGGAATTTCATGAGGCCACGGGATAGCTACGCTCGCCCCGCAAGGCATCAGCCGAAAACGCCAAAGCGGCTCGGATAGCTGCTTCGCTCAGGCTGGGGTGAGCCGTAAGTAGGTCCTGCGGGAGCTTTCCGGCTGACATTTCCTCCAGAATCTGCTCAACTGTGATGCGGGTACCCGCGATTACTGGCTTTCCCATCATCACGGCAGGATCAATGGTGATATAGTCCATGTAGTGGCTCATGTTTCCGGTAACTTTAGCTAACAAGGTACTGCTTTCCTCGATCAAAGGAAAGGAAGTAGTCAGGGCTTACGCATCAAAAAGTATTTTCAAAAATCGAAAATAAGTAATTAATGGAATTTCCATACATTGACCTTATGAGGGACTCAGGATTTGTTAGTCGGATATTCGGAGGACTGGCTGATTTCAGGCGAGACCACCAGAAATGTTAGATGCAACCAATCGATGTTTTGAGAACTCAACCGTTCGTACAGAAAAGTGCGTTTTTTCGTCTTAGAAGCAAGACAACCTTCTGCCTCATTCCTGCGTCCATTCTTCGAATAGCTCTCGTTTGAGAGTCCATCCTATTTTTCCATCTATGTCAGCCTTTCCCCTTTCGCTGCGTGTTGGTCCCCTGTTAGTGGGCCTTCTCCTGTCAATTAGCCCCGCCTTGCAGGCCCAGTCAGAGACCGATAGCACCCAGCGCAACGCCATCGTACGGCTGGCTGACAAGCTCTTCGGCGAGGGGCACAATCCTGGCCAGCCACATTTGCTGGTATATCCTACCCTGGCATACGCCCCCGAAACCAGCCTGGAAATCGGCCTCTCGACCCTCTATCTCTTTTACGCCAAGGGCGACTACCAAAACAACCGCCTCAGCGAGTTCAACGCCTTCACCTTTTTCACGCTGGAGCAACAGTACGGCCTTTGGCTGGACCATGCCGTCTATGGCGATGGCGACCGCTGGATCTCCCTGGGGCGGCTGCGTTGGCAGCGCTTTCCGCTGCTGTACTATGGCATCGGCCCCGCGGTGCCAAGTGAGTTTCCTGCGGTAGCCGACGCTGACTACCTGCTCTTTCGCGAGCGGCTGCTGCGCCAAACCTTGCCCAACCTCTTCGTGGGCCTGTCGGTCGATTTTCAGTACCTCTACAACGTCAACTTTCAGCTAGAACCCGAAAACCCCCTTCCCCTCCCGGTAGGGTCGGATGGCTCGCTCACCCTGGGCCTGGGCGTCAGCACCGTCTATGACACTCGCCAAAACGTACTCAACGAGCGCGACGCCCTCTACGCTGAGGCGTCCTTTCAGGAATATAGCCCCCTCTGGGGCAGTGAGTATAGCTTTCGCAGCCTGACCCTAGATCTGCGGGCCTTCTTGCCTACCACCGCCGACAAAAAACAAGTGCTAGCTGTGCAGGCTTACGGCAATTTTCTAAGCGGCGACAGCATTCCCTTTCAGCAGATGTCGCTACTGGGCAATGAGTCGCTGCTGCGGGGCTACTACACTGGGCGCTATCGAGACAAGCATTATCTGGCCGCACAGGTAGAGTACCGCTTCCTGCCCTTCCCCTTTGCCAAGCGCTGGGGCGCGGCAGCCTTCTTTGGGGCCGGAACGGTAGCCCCCACTATCGGCAACTTTCGCCTCGACCAACTGCGACCCGCCGGCGGGGCCGGGTTGCGCTTTTTACTCTTCCCCGACAAGGACATCTTCGTGCGCTTCGACGTAGCCCTCACCCCCGAAGGACCCAATTATTACTTCTTTACAGGAGAGGCATTCTGAGGGGGGCTTGCAGCGTCAAGGAGCCCCACCGATGTGAAAGGGGGCATAGGGGCCGTAAGAGGCACAAAGGCTGGGGAGGGTGCCCCTCGTATTCTCCCGACTATTGCGAAATCGGGTGCTCTACTCGCATCTGATTATCAGGGGATAAAGACTCGCATTGGGTAAAGGTTCACACCCTTTGTCCCCCTTGAGGAAGGTATTCCCTTCAATTGAGCAAAGCTCAACCTTACTGCCATGACCCCTTGGGGGCGCTATGGGGGTGAAAAGAGCCGCAGAAACCAGCCCTCGAAAACGGAATGGTCAGATATTCTCCTCCTTAGAGGCTGCATCCAGTGGCCAATTTCGCTACGGATTTCGAATTCCCACTCTCGCATCAATTGGGATCAAACAGCACCAACGCCACCCGTCGGTTGCGCTGTCGCCCGGCCTCCGTGGCGTTGCTGGCCGCAGGCATGCGCTCGCCATAGGCTTCGATCACCAGCCGCTCGGGGGCCAGATCTTTGCCGATGAGGTACTGCCGCACTGCTTTGCAGCGCCGTTCTGAGAGGCGATCATTGCGGGACGTGCCGCCCGTCGCATCGGCGTGGCCCACGATGCGCAGCGAGACATCGGGATGGTCGCGCAGAAAATTGACCACCCGATTGAGGGCGATGCGGGCTTTGCCGTTGAGGTAAGCCTCACCTGCTTTGAAATACACCCGCTCGAAGGCATCGATCTCCAGCCCCTCAGGTGCGCGAGCCGAGGCAGGCAAGCCCCTGGGATCATCCTCGGGACAGCCTCGTCGATCTTTCAGGCCGGGCTTGTCGGGGCAAGCATCGTCGCGGTTCGGTACGCCGTCCTCGTCGGCATCGGCGTAGGGGAAATACTGCGCCAGTGGCCCGGAGTTGTAGTCGGTTTTGACGGTGTCGGCAAAGGGCTGACCCAGGTCGCGCTGCCGACGGGGGCGGGGGGTGGTCGGCTGACTTTGAGCGGCTTGTGCTCTTTCCTCGCGGGCTTTGCGACGAGCTTCCGCTTCAGCCTGCTCGATGGCTGCGATCTGGGCTTCGGTCAGCGGAGCGGTAGACGCCTCAGGAGCCTCTTTGGGCGTAGGGGACAGCTCCGGTTGTGGCTTGGGCGGCTCTTCTACTGGGGTAGGCGCGGTCGCGACCGTCGGCTCAGACTGGGCCGGCTCTGGTTCTTTTGGGGTAGGCGTTTGATTGGATGAATCAGCAGGCGCCACCACTACGGGCTCGGCTGCTACCCGGGGCGGCTCGGGCGTCTCCGCCAGCGCCGGGCTAGTCGGCTCATCCACTGGCTCGATTTCACTATTGGTGAGAGCAGCAGGCTCCGGCTTGGCAGGCTTCCCTTCGGTGAGGCTCGTATCGGGCGGCAGTAGGGGCGAATCCACCTTCGCAATCGGCGGGGTAGGCGTCTGGGGTTCTTCTTCTTCTGCTGGTGGAGGCGGGTCGCCCTGGTAGGGAATGGGCAAGTGCAACGTAGCAAAGACATCGCCACTGCGGATGTTGTCGGTAAGAAAAAGCCCCAGCATATTGCCTGAGCCGACGCTGAGCGGCCCCAGGCGCATGACCAGCCCCATCGCGAACTGATTGCTCTGGTCGATGGTGATGGGTAGGCCAGCCCCCAGCCATTTGCGCTGCCAGCGCGGCGTGATGATCAATTGTCCAGGCGGGCGAAACGCGTTGGGTCGATCTGCGGCATGCAGACCCGTGCGGGCGGTCCAACCCAAGTGCCACCGGGGGCGCAGGCGAATGTCGCCGTGCAGGGTCAGGGCCAGCGGCGGCAGCAGGGTAAAGGCTTCTCGGTCTTTTTGGGTGGCAAATTCAGCCAAGGCGACACTGTCGTAGTTGACGCCGGGGCCCACACGACCCAGGTCAAAGGCTACCCCTGAGCCAGTCAGAGCGGCCAGATCACCACTGCGGGGAATGCTCAATTCGCCTAAGTCGTTGAGGGCCAACCCAATTCGCCAGCGATAAGGTAGCCCAGGCTCGCCGCCATATTCGTAGAGCAGCCCCACATCCAGCCCCCAGCCTGGCGCGCCGGGGAGAATGCTGGCTGGCAGGGCCAAGGGTCGATTCCCGCGAAACACCGAGTCGCCCAGGCCATTGGCTACTTGGGCATCAATGGCTTCGATCAGCAGGCTGTCGCTACTAAGAAATTGGTACTGCAAGCGCTCGGCGTAGAGTTGGGCCCCCGCCATGGCAAAGCTCAGCTTGAGGGTCAGCCCGACCTTCAGACGGTGGGGGCCGCGCCGCAGAAGGGTAGCGCCGCCGCCCAGCCCCACTTCGAGAAAGCTCGCGGTGAGAAAGCGCAGGCCGTCATTGTCAAAGGATTGCCCCAATAGCTCCGGGCGCTCGCCGTTGTAGTAGAGCATGCGAGCCAGAGGCTCGCCCACGCCGCTGAAGGAGGTGAGGCTGCGTATACGGGCGCTGAGGGCCAAGCCCAGGGAGTCATTGATGCGAAAGGCGACGCCAGGTAGGTGGAGATCGCCCCCCAGAAAAAACGATTTGCGGCTACCGTCCAGGGCTTCAGGTACTAGGCCGGGGCGTCGTTTACGCCATTGTCGCAAGCTATCTTGAAACAAAAAGGGGCGACGGAGCCCGAGGTAGTCATTCCACCCAAAGACATCGAAGCCACCTAGTTGTACATCGAGTTTTAGGGACATCCCGGCCAGCGCCGCCGGTTGGCGGTAGAGTGCTTGGAGACCGCTGTAGTGGTCGGGGCGATAGCCGCTCATGTATTGGGCAGAGAGCGATCCAGCCATGAGGCAACAAAACAGACAGCTCAAGTAGCGGCGAAGGCGCATAGGAGGGAAATTCGGCATGAAACATTCGAAATGAGACCAGGCATTTTCTGGCTCGTAGTCCAGGATACAAGCAAGCCGATATTTGATCAGCGGAGGCGCAAAGTGGGGAAGAAGTCAGGCCGCCGTTGGTCCATAGAAACTAAAGCTAAACATTTTTGGTATATTTCGCGGGAGCTATCCCGAAAGCAGCGATTACGACATGGATATCACAGACCTGAGACGGCTGGTACGACGAGGCGAAGATCAACATCTGGAATTCAAACGCAAAGCCCATCATCCCGACAAGATCACGCGCGAGCTGGTGGCTTTTGCCAACACCGAGGGGGGAGTGCTACTGGTAGGCGTAGATGACGACCAGACCATCTACGGTGTCAAATTTCCGGAGGAAGATATGTTTGCGCTACGCAACTACGTGGAGCAATATTGCCAGCCTAGGCTGCCCGTGCAGTGGGAGCGCATTCGGGTGAATGAGCGCCGGGCAGTATTGGCCTTGCACGTGGCGGCTGGGGAGGAGCGGCCCTATTTTGTGCGAGACTACGATCATCCCGAGCGGAAAGCCGCTTACATACGGGTGCGCGACATGAGTGTGCGCGCCAGCCGCGAGATGGTCTCCCTGATGCGCTGGGAGCAGCACGACCAAGGGGGGACCCTGCATTTTGGGGAGCGCGAGCGCCTCCTGTTGCAGCACCTAGAGGCTGAGCCGCGCATTTCTTTGCCCGAAACCCAGGCCCTGCTTTGTCTCAACAAGCGCAATACCTCCTCCATGCTCATTCGCCTGGTGCGGGCTGGGCTGCTACACATTCACCCCACCGAAAAAGGCGACTTCTTTTCTCTGCGTGAAGAGGCTTTCGGATAACCTTCAACTGGTAAATTCCATGGCGCGTTTGATGGTGTTGCTTTGGTTCTGCTTGTTGGGTACCACCCTCGCGGCTCAAAGGTTGCGCGGCGAAGCCCTGCTGACCACAGCGCTTTACGGCAAAGAGTACCAATCGCTACCCGGTGAGCCCGAAAGGCGCATAGCAGAAGGGCTGCGGGGCCTCAGCCTCGATGACATGGCGAGCCAGGGCATTATTCGTAGAGATGATATGCTGGGCCTGGCGCTGCCGCTGGGCATCCACCATCGGCCTGGCAAGGTGGATTTCATGCGTGGCATGATCGAGATGTGGGACTTCAAGGCCCGCCGCATGATGAGTAAGGGTCAGGCGCTCGATCCGGCGGTGATGCATCAGGCTTTGCTGGTGCTTGCTCGGCTCAGGGAGAGTCCCCAAAAAATGAGCCTGCGCGACTATCGCGACGAGGTGATCGCCCCCGCAGTGGCGGCCGTGCGCAAGCTGCATCGTCGCTCAAAGCTCGAAGACGCCGATCAGCAGCGATTTATGGATCTAGTGATGCAAAATCTGTCTCCCAACGTGATGCTGGGCTTCAACCTCCAGGAAATGCTGCCCCCTCGCGTGGGGGACGCCAATCGTTGGGTCAATCCTTATTTCAAGGCTTACTACTTCGATCGCCTGCTGCAAGAGGCTGGTGCTCGTTTCGTGGCGGGTTTTCCGGCGCGATACGATGGCTTGCTGAGTTTTGGCCCCTTTCAGATGACCGAGGTGGCGCTGCGTGAGCTGCGCAATCAGGCCGAGCTAGGCCGCGAACTCGCTCGCTTTGGCGGCATGGGTGAATTGGTGAGCCTAGCCGATCACGCTCAGGTGGCCACGCTTTTTGCCTACGTCAACTGGCGGCGGCTGGCGAGTTTTTTGCAGCGATACGGGGGGCTGGACCACGCCAATGCCTATTTTGCCCAGGCTAGCCGATCGGCAGAGGGACGCCGCGACCTGCGCATCCTCATCGCAGGCACCACCGCCTGCATGCACCATCAGCCCAACGCCGCCCACAATGTATTTCAGGCTTACGCCAAAGCCTACGATGACCTCAGCGAGATGCACCACACCATGATCGAGGAGGCCATCGAGGCGGAGCTATTCACTCAGCACCCCGAACGGCTACCGCAATTGCAGAAGTATTATCGCAGCGCGGCCGAAGCCTACCTGATCCTGAAGGTGTATCATCTGCTGGAAGAATGAACGCTTTGTGGTTGATGCTGGTGGACATTGGGCCGCTACTTAGTAACAGTCGAAAAATAAACTCCCTTTTTCCATTTTAGTAACAGTGAACAATTAACATGGATCAATGAACAGTATAAACCGTTGCTTACCAAGGCATTCGCCTTTCGAAAGGGGGAGGTTATTTTTCTCGCGTTACTTAGGCAAAGAAATACAACCCCCTGTTTATCAACTTTTTACTCTGCGTCTCTGCGTGAAATAAAAAGGGCAAGTTATTCTTTGAGCCTTACTTACCTATCACTAGGGCGTAAAATTCGCGTGAAAGCTGACCAAAAAGCAGGTTTTATCTGCAGCCAGGGCTGCGTACCTTCGGGATTCTTGGCTAAGAATCGTTGTAGACATAGAGGCATAGGGGAGAAACGTGGGGTAAGGGGGTAGGACAGTTTTCCTCTGCGCTCAGATATTCGTCTGATGGCGCGTCTCGTTCTGCCATTCCCGCTTGAAATGGCTCGCAGAAGGGAAACAGGCGCTGAGAAAGAACGCTGTCCCAGATATTGGTAGTCTTCTTTTGGCCTGGCAAAAAGCGCCCCACCCTGACCCGTCCTGCTTGTAACCAGCGGACGTGGACTGCTTCACCCGCCACGAATTGCTCTCAGTGGCGGCTGGGCCAGAGTCCCCATTCTGCCGCCCCCAACCACGTTTGCCTCAATTGCGTAGGTAGGGCGACCAGCCTTCGAAGATCGATGGATGAGCCATAGGTTGCAGGCCAGAAAGGCAGCATTTACCCTTAGGCACAGCTGTCTGATATGCGATATTTGAGGCAAATACTCCCCAAATTTTTGCTATCTTTGATATCCTTGATCGCGTCCGCTATGGATATATCTGTTATTATCCCCCTCTTCAACGAGGAAGAATCATTGCCCAAACTCATGGCTTGGATCGACCGGGTTATGCAGGCCAACCAATTTACCTATGAGGTGATCATGGTTGACGATGGCAGCAAAGATCGCTCCTGGGAAGTGATTCAAGCCTTGGGGCAGCAGTATGCGACCGTGGTGGGCATCCGCTTTCAGCGCAACTACGGCAAGAGTGCTGCCCTGCAAACCGGGTTCGAGCAGGCCCTGGGCCAGGTGGTGATCACCATGGATGCGGACCTGCAAGATAGCCCCGACGAGATTCCGGCCCTATATCGCCTCATCACGGAAGAGGGCTATGACCTGATTTCGGGCTGGAAGAAGAAGCGCTACGATCCCATTGCCAAGACGGTGCCCTCGAAATTTTTCAACGCGGTGACCCGCTGGGTATCGGGCATCAAGCTGCATGACTTCAACTGTGGGCTCAAGGCCTACCGCAAGCAGGTGATCAAAGCCATCGAAGTCTACGGCGAGATGCACCGCTACGTGCCGCTGCTGGCCAAGTGGGCGGGTTTCAGCAAGATCGGCGAAAAAGAGGTCGAGCATCGGGCGCGTGAATTTGGCACCAGCAAATTTGGCCTCAATCGCTTCATCAACGGCTTCCTCGACCTGATCTCGATCGTGGTGGTGCAAAAGTACCTCAAGAAGCCCATGCACTTTTTTGGGGCCTGGGGCGCGATCTTCACCTTTTTGGGCGCAGCCGATTTGATCTACTTGGCCTTTATCAAGCTGGTACAGGGGGTGGGCCTAGCCAATCGCCTGCCCGCCATGTTCTTTGGCGCGGTGATGTTTCTGGCGGGCATTTTGCTCTTCAGCACGGGCCTGCTGGCTGAGTTGATCGGGCGCAATTCGCCCTTCAAAAATACTTACCTGATTGCTGAGCGGATGAATAAGCAGGTGCCTAACGAGACCGCTTCACTGCGAGAAGTGAGAAGCGAGAAGCGAGAATAAGGGTCGTACGGCTTTTTCGCATACCGCATTCCATTACGAATCACGAACTCCGAATTCATATATGAACTACCATCTCGTATCCGGCGGCTGTGGCTTTGTGGGCCGCAATTTGGTGAAACATTTGCTCCGTACCACCAACGACTGTGTGATCGTGGTCGATGATCTGTCGGTGGGCATGGCTCCGGCTGAATGGCCTATGCCTGAGGGCGGCACTCTGCTGGGGGGTAGCCCGCAGCGCACTCAAGGCAACCTTGAGTTTTGGGGCAAGGACGAGCAGATGATCTTCTACAACGGCGACTTTCGCGACTTCTTGCGCGGCATGATGAGTGGCCCGCAGTGGGTGGCGCAGACCTTCGGGCTGAGGGATTTCGAGCGCTTCACCGATGTGTTTCACTTTGCAGCCATCGTGGGGGGGCGGGCCAAGATCGACGGCGACCCCATGATGGTGGCCCTCGACCTGAGCATCGACGCGGAGTTTTTTTACTGGGCGGTGCGCCACAAGCCCGCGCGAGTGATGTTTCCTTCTTCTTCGGCGGCCTACCCCGTCAACCTGCAGGGCGAAGGCGACTACGTGGCCCTCAAAGAGGCCGACATCGACTGGACCGGCGGCAACCTCGGTCAGCCCGATATGACCTACGGCTGGTCCAAGCTCACGGGCGAATACCTGGCCCAGATCGCGGCGCAGTACTACGACCTGCACGTGGCCTGTGTGCGTCCCTTTAGCGGCTACGGCGAAGATCAGGATCTCTCCTATCCCATCCCGGCCAT